>CAYURU010000001.1:0-22760 GCA_964447085.1 uncultured Candidatus Peribacteria bacterium
TTTGAGTGACAACACCATCGGAAACGGAAAAAACCACGTTTCTGAAGATGCTACCCCCGAACCTGTTTTAAGAAAAACAGAACAGGTTAGCACAGAACTAGATAGTAAGGACGAAGCAAACGAAATAGATACGCACGAAATACAATTTCAAGACGACGAAGCGAAAGACGACACCGTATATTACAAAATTTAGAAAAATTTCCTCAAATTTTTCTAACCACTCATCCCTCACCTCACCATACCTATGATCATTCACTGTTTAAGTTGTGGCAAATCTATATCTTCGAGGCTACTCGCGTGCCCATATTGCAGGTCAGAGGTGACGGAACTCACATACGAAGAGAACGGTATTGAACTTGCGCCAAAGGTCCAACAAAGAGGTTTAAAGCTTAGTTTTTTGCAGGCATTGGTGAGACGGTAATGATGAGACAAGTTAACATACATTTTGATTTTCCCTTAAATATATAAAAATCTTCAGCCCTTTATATAAGCCCTAGAAAAGCCCTAAAAAGCCCTTATTCCATCCCCATGGAGGAGGGCTTTTTTCTTTGCTAATAACTTACCTATAATAATTTATTGATAATAAATTATTGGCAGTGTTTCCCAAGAATTTGAGAAATACATTTTTGCAATGAAGTGAGAGGTTTAGCGGTTTCGGTTAATGTAGCCAATAATAAATCCAAATTATTAGTAAATTCTGCTACTGCCGCATCTGTGGTCCCGGCATAAAGAGCCATATATTTGGCTTCTACAGTAGCTATATCTATATTGGCTGTATAACGTTCTTCTTCGATAGAAACGGCATCAAATAAAGAAGACATTGTCGGAGTTTGCGTGCCTGGTAAATAAGTTTTCGCATTGTCTATAATTTCTGTTAAGCCTGTGGCCGGATCAACACTATTAATACTTGTTTTAAAAGTATTCTCCATAAAATTTTTAAAAGCTCCAGCAGGTTCTTTAGAAGCATTTTCCTTATATCTTAATTTCATTTCTTCAGCACTTTTTTTAACATTCATAGATTCGTTTACTATTTTGTTTCCAGTGTCCTTGATGGCATCTTTTGTTCCACCCCAATTATCTTTGAATTCTTTCCATTTATCAGAAACTTGTTGCCAAACCTGCCATTCACCACACAAAAGATATTCATATTTTCTAGTTTGGAATTTAGCTTCAATTTCTTCAAACATTTCATTAAAATCTTCACCTTCAGAAAGTTGAGGCTCATATATCTCGGCCATATCATTTTTGATATTCAAAAACATTTCCGCATCGACTTCAGGATTATTTTCTATATCCTTAACAGTTAAATCTTCTTCCGTACCCAAAATTTCTTTCAGTTTTTTAGGTTTGTTAACGATGCTCATATTGACGATATGTCGTACATAATAAATCTCTGCCTTAGCCTGTATATATTTCTTTTCAAGTGCGGGAATCTCTTTTCCTTTACAATCAAAGTAAGCCTTCTGTATCTGTTTCGTTATAGCATCTAACTTGGCATCAAGTGTAAGGATTTCAGAAAGTTGACATGCACTTCGTGATACCAAATCAACGAAATAACCAAGAAAATTTTCATAAAATCCTTCTGCCGCGATTACAGTTTCTATAAATTGAGGGAAAGTTTTTGTATAAGTCAGTACGCAAGTTTTAATGTTTTTCTTTTCAGTTGCAGCGATAGCAACTGAAGAAACCTGTGTCGGTAACAAGGTGGCAAGAATCAAAAATGTAATAAGAAATTTTTTCATTATTGAACTTTCTCTTTTTTTAATATATTTGGACAAGTTTCACTGGATAAAGTTGTAAAAATTTGTTTGAAATTCAAGAAATAATTAGTCATTTGATCTACTTCATACATAACATCTCGCGAATATGTTACGAAATTTTCACCACTTGAAATTATTGGATCTAATATAGATCCTTCAGTAGCTTCTTTTGCAAAAGTGGTTTTAACTTTATTCACTTCTTCCAATAACTCTGTATAACTTGCTGTGCCTGATAAGTTTTCTTTAGCAGTAGAGACGGCTGTGTCATTTAAACTATCACCAAGCCAAGTCATTGGGACTTTATCCAGAGCTAATGGTCTGCTTTTTGAAATAAATTTATCCCATTCTTTGCGCAGGCTTTTCAACTTATTTGATTCATCTTTTCTAGGAGTCTGGACCGGATTCCAAATCAAATTAAATTTAATATCAAATAAACTTGTGAATGCGGATTTACATTTTGACGCTTCCAAGAAATTACCAGTTACTTTGTTTGGAATAAAAGAATTTTCAAGAGTCTTATTTAAATAAGCCAATATCTTTTCTGTCTCACATTTAATACAAGGTTTGTCTGATACAACAGTTCCATATTTTGCCCATTTCGTTGTAGCCTCTAAGCAAACGAAAAAATCGGCTGCAATTTGGGCAGTTGGCATTTCGTCTTCACTTTCAACAGTAGATGGATCTACCTCACCTTCTTCTTTTTCCTCTTCGGTGCTGGCTTTAGAAGAATAATAAAAACCATTACATTTAGGATTGTCAGACCAATCATCAGGAGGTTCAGGAGTAAGAACCCCAACTAAGGAATCAGGATTTTCAATTTCTTTCTCTATCGGGACTTCTACAACAGGTTCTTCTGGAATAACAGTTCCAATATTGTCAGGATTAATTGCTTTAAAGTCTTCAAGAGCACCTGCAATTTCAGTTTCTGGCTTAGGACAAAGGTCATAATCTTGTATTTGAATCAGTGAAGTAGGATCAAAAGATTCAGGAACGATTTCGTCATCAATATCATCAATTGCCGTTGTATCTAATTCATTGTAAACAAGAGGGATAGAAGGCTCTGTATTACTATCTCCGGTAGCAATGTATTCATCAGTAGCTTCTTCATCATCAATCGATCCAAAATCAAGTGGTCCTCCGAGACTACCTTCTGTTGTTGTGCCAAATATAACTTCCTCAATGATGTTAAGATCATTTACAAGATCAAATCCAGAGTCGGTAACTACACCGTTGGAAAATATTTCTGAAGCAACTCCGCCAATCGTTAATTCTTGTTGCAAGGAAACAGTGTCATACATTTCACTGAAATCCTGTAAAAATTGATTACTCTTATCGTAAATCTCTTGCTGAGTCTTATCTGTGTCTTGTCCATATTTCGTGATAATTGGTTCTATTGATCCATCCAATACGGATCGAGCTTCAGCAACAGTAAATCCATATGCGGAAGCAACTGTTTTTAGTGCTTCATCTTCAGGATTAACCAAGGCATTTTGATATAATAAAACATAAAGATTTTTGTAAGTTGCTTTTGCAAAAACATCATCATATCCAAGTCTTTTATTTTTCCCTCCAATTTTTTCAATAAGATTTGTTAGAAAATTTGCATCGACAGCACGATTTTTTATAACATCAGTAGATGCAGTAACTACAGCTGATGCATAATGTTCAGTAATTGGTCTATAGGCGATTACACCGCATGAAACGATCAATCCAATCAATATCCCTATTTTTAAGTCGGTTAATTTTTTCATTTTTATTTACAACTTTGGCTACTTGAATTGATAAACTTAGCAGGGAAAGAAGACAGGCTATTTCTCAGTTTTTTTAAATTATCAACATAGGTATATAACTCTTTCGTAATCAGCTCGTATTTCAAATGTAATGGATAGGCGAGTCTAAACTCATTATAAGCACTTACAGTCATATCCAAGACTTTCATAGCGTTAGCTTTTTCCTCTGCAACTTTTGATTTTGTTGTATCAAACTCAGCAAACAAACTTGATAAAGTACCTGGGACAGTACCGATGACAGCTACATTCGTTTTAGACTGTGATTCTAAAAGTTTTGGGGCAATTTGATCCAAAGTTTCCGAATATATTTCGTACAAATTAAGAGCGCCCATCGCTACACAATATGTGCTTACATTATTTTTATATTCATCCTTTAGACATTGATCTTTATTTTTATCAAGATTAGCAGGAATGGCATAATTTTTTAGATCATCCGGTTTTGTTTTCAGGAAAAGTTTAATTTTATTATTAAAGTAATTATTCATATCTACGTGATACTGAAGTTTTACTCCATAAAATCCAAGATCGGGATTATCAAATGTATAATCTTTTGCAGATGCAAAAGCTCCATACACTCCGAAAATAATTAGTGTGGTTATCAATGCTGAAGAGAGAATCTTTAATGATCTTTTTAATGAAATCAAATTATTTACTTTGTTAGACAATCTTGTGAATATCCGGGAAATTTATTTTCAAATCCTTTCAAAGCTCCGGCAATCTTCCCAATTTCAACATTTAAATCAGAGAGTTTGCTATTTATATTTCTATATTTTTCAACCATTATCTGTCCATGTTTTGTGCTGGAAGTATTTGAAACATGTTTGATCAACATTTTTTTTGAATCTAATATTTTATTTTTTGCATAATCAAAACAGGCGTTAAGTTGAGCAACTTGAGCGGTGGTTTTAGCGGTCCCAACTTCATAGTTTTCCATTGCTTTTAATATTGATTTTTTATATTCAACAAAAGCATTTACAGCATCTGGAATTAAATAAGTATTATTTTTTTTACTCTCAAAATGAATCTCTAAAAACGCAGAAAATTCCAATGTTCTCCAATCAACAGCGGCAGTCAATTTAGGCATACATTCATCAATTGAATATGCAGAAGCGGATAATTTAGTGTTTTTCTCAAAATAATAAGTTGCGGAAACAATCCCAATTAAAATAGTAATAGAAGTGATTATTGCTACTAATTTTTTATTCGACTTTTTGTTCATTACTTTTTGAATAAATTTTACTTTCATTTTGATTTACGATTATGGTATACAAAATATCACCTTTTCTCAAATCTGCTTTATATTCAATATAAGAATTACAAGGGCAAGAGTCACAAGACGCAGGAACTAAATATACACCGGCTTCAGTCTCATACACTTGTCTTGTTGCTTTTGGCACGTCTCCAACTGCATAATCATCATCTCCATTATTAGGATCGGTTTTATTTTCTTTAACTTCCATTCCATCATTAATTCCTCCATTATCAGTATCTGCTTTATTAGGATTTGTATTATAAACATTTAATTCTTCTTGGTCAGTTAGTCCGTCACCATCAATGTCATTTTGATCGTCGATTTTATCCAAAGGATTTGTTCCAAGTTTGACTTCGTCTCCATCTTTCACTCCTCCATTATCGGTATCTGCTCTAGTTGGGTCTGTCATATGTTTACATTCATCACTGTTAATTAATCCATCGTTGTCATCATCAGCGTTTGGATCAGTGATATTATATTTCGCCTCACAGTAATCAGATAAACCATTGCCGTCTTTGTCGATTACCGTACAGTTATAGGCGTCAAGTACACGATAAGCGATTTCAAGGGCTTTACCGCGAGTTAATTGGGATTCAGGATTAACAGCTTCCTCTTGAGTTATTATATAAGAATTTTTCAATGCAACTCCGCCCAAAGCATATTTATTCAAATTTAATCCAGCGTCAAAATACATATCGTACCAATTGCCGGAATTTGATGAAACGAGTTTTCCTCCATCTACTACTTCAATTAATTTTAATCCATTTACTATTACAGAAACAGCCTCTGCCAAATCGATAGTTCGTTCTGGCCTAAATGGATTCAAAGTAGCATTGTCATAATCCTCATATCCTTCGACAAGACCAAGCAAAGCGGCTTCTTTTATCCATGGATTGGATTTTACATCGCTAAATACTTGAGGATCTGTATATGCGGCTTGGCGTGGTACGATACAAAGCATTTTAAGCAGAAGTTCAATAAAATCTCCGCGAGATATAAATGTGTTTGGAGCAAAATTGCTTTGAGAACCAATTAGTCCTTGTTTATACAAATCCAAAGCAAAGTCATAAAGGTCACCAGAAAGATCTGTAAATAAATTTTCAGTATTTTCTTCTTTTGATTCAACTACCGAAGGAGTCACATTTTGTTGTTCAAATAAATATCCTGGACTCACACCATTTGGGAATTTTTTAGGTACATCATTCGGCCCGGCAATTTGGACTTCATCAAATTTACCATTAGGGGAAACATAAACTTCCGCAATTTTTTCACCATTAAATCTAATTGTATGAACCAAAGGATCATTTAAGTAATCATTTTGTTTTTTACCGATGGTAATTCTTTTATCTAGTGAAAGAATATTTCCAGCTGTATCAACAGCAACGATTTGTTTTCCTTCATTTAAATAGTACGAATACACTCCATCAGGATAATTTGGATCATTAGATGGATATCTTTTAAATTCAAATTTATCATTTGGTAAATTTTCACTTCCAGGCTGTGTAACATGTACTCCATAAAAATCTTTAACATTCTCAGCCGTAAATTCATCGAAAGACTCTACAGTAACTTCATAATTAGGATCTCCAACAAAATACATTGTTCCAACAACTACTCCGTTAGGATCTTTGAATACAATTTTACCGCTATCAGACGGTGGATTTGCATCATAAACAGAATATTTATAGCCGTCCTTTTTAATGTTAAAATTTCCAGTTTTTGAGTCTATTTCAACAACAATATTTCCACTTGAATCTTTTATATAAAGAATTTCATCTAAATCAAAATCATCAATGTTATACGTGCCATTTTCTAATGTAGTGTATTGACCATAACTATTGGCAGTCGGAGTTGTGATTTTTGAATCTGCAGAAATTAATTTAAGAACATTTTCTTCAACTCTTGGAAGATATCTTTTTCTCATCAAAGTGAAAGGCATCTCGTTGGTAGAAGGGTTGGTAGAGCCACTTACTATATTTGAATCAAGAGATACTTTTTCCAATGATATTTTTGGCACATAAACATTGATATCAATATTTTGTTGAGCTGCAATATTTGCATTATTCACAACATTAAGTACTACATTTTGTTTACCAACTTCTTCAAAAGGACCAAGCTTGAATATAGGATTAACCATATCATTAGCTAAATTCCCATCGGAATCTGGTCCATCCAAAGAAAGACTTAAGTCACTCCAAAGATCAGGGTCATTAGATTTATCTCCATCATTGTTGTTATCTTTGTTTAAATCAGTATCTACATAATAAGCTTTTATGCCAGCGTCAGCAGGGTCAAAAGAAGCCTCAGCATTTAGTTCAGCCACTTTTGTGACGGCAACATCCATCGATGTATTTGTGATTGGGAGAGGGGCACTTGTTGTTCCACAAATTTGTGGGGAAACAGATGCGGGAGTAGAAGGGAAACTTTTAGTCCCATCAGAATGTAGAGAATAAACTACAGCAAAATAATTTCCGTTAGGAATGTTCATTGTAATTGACGGAGAATTAGGATCATCTAATTCAGCTATTTCAAAAGTTTCATTTTCTTCAACTTTAATTTTAGTACCTTTATTAAAAGTTATAATAGATCCGGTATTGTTCAATGTTCTTAATTTATCTCCATAAATAAACGAAGTTTTAGTAAACAATTTATCAGATTTATCAGAGCCTTTATTTATATATTCAATAGTCCCCAAAGCAACACCAAGGTTTAGAGATTCTTCTTCAGAATCAGATGGTATCTCGTAGAAACTACCTGCAGGTAGTTGTATGTTTTCACCATTTAGAATTAATCCTGCATCAGAAACAGCATAAACAAGGTCACCTCCAACTGCATTAAATTCGTCAGGGGATTGATGTATCACTTTTTCAACGCTATTTACAATATTTCCCATTCCAAAAATTTCATCGACTTTCCCAAGAATTTCTTCAGGATTTTCAGTCAAAAGATATCTGTAAGTTCCTCTGTATAAATTATTATCAATATCTGTGAGCGATGGGAAAAGTACTACTTCATAACCAATTAAGTCAGAGTACTTTTGAGGGAGGAATGTCAAAGTTGAAGAATTATTTTTATTACCAATAGACGAGCCGGTTTGTACTGATGTTTTTACTGATTTTGAATAATCGTTGACGGAAGACATAGTAAGAACATTCGGACCCAAAATATCGGATTTATTATTTTCATAATTCTTTTTCCAATACACATCATTTCTCATTGTATAAATGATATCGGTATCCCCATCCTTATCAACATCTCCAAATAGTATTTTTGTGTTTTTGTTCAACCCCTCCAGATAACTAACGACATTTTCATTTTTTAATACTCCATCAACAGAATTAACAACAAATATTCCTTTTGGATTTACTGATGGGATTGTTGCAAAAGTGTCTGCACCCGCCCATTTAGGTTTATCTTCCTCAGAAGTCAGTATTCCAGCTCTTGTTGCCCCTTCAGCCAAAGCATCGCTTCCGAGATTCTTTAGATCTACAAGCCCACTGCTTAAACTCGAATTGTCGGCGATCGCAACTTTTTTGACAACGATATCCGGATTGTCATTAGACAAATTTTGTTGATCGAGATTGTTTGATACGAATTTTTCACTTATATCCAATTTATTTTCAGGCAAAGAAGCGATGAGGGTATTAAATTCTTCAAGTCCGTTTATATTTTCAAACATATTCCCTTGATCCTCAAAACTTTGAGCATAAGCCAATAATGAATTTCTTAGATTAATAATATCGGGATTTCCATCATTTGAATTAGCAATAAATTCAATATCAGAAGCTTTTTTATTTAAGATCGGTTCATTATTAGAAACATAATCTTGTGCAGCAGCTAGGTAGTAATAAATATTGTTAGGATCCTCTAGATTAAAATTATAACTTCCTTTCATTTTTTCTTTTACATCTTCCATATCAACACTCCAATTAGGAGAAATGCCATATTTTTCCATAGCAGCTCTTCCGGCATTAGTTAAGCTTGAAGCCCCTCTGGTAGCAGCTTTCATATATTTATTAAAAGTACTCGACCAAATGCTGATTTGGTCATTTATTGTGTCAGCAGCGTATTTTACATAGTTGTATATGCCATTTGTATCAACTCCAAATTTTGCTTTGAAAGTAACATCAAATTCAACAGGCGCTTCATATGAATACGAAGGAGCTTTTAAATTTAAGTTTAAAGTTATAGGCAAAACAGGCTTCACTCCAGGCTCAGTCATTCCTTCTATTTGTCCTTTTACTTTACCTTCCGGGAAGATGAGTAATCCTTTTTTTATCAAACACAAAATCTTGAATATTGGTTTCAAATCTACAGCAAGATCAAAAATTGGTTTTGGTAATGAAGGTATTTTTGGTGGACGTGGAATATCAGGAAGTTTTGGCAAAGGCAGAGGAGGGAGGTCAGGCAAATCAAAATTAATATTAGGAAGAGGTAACTCAAAATCAGGGATATCAATACTTATATCCACAGTAGGTTCTATCGTAGGAATAGTAACAGTTGGCAAGTCCGGTAAAATGAGAGGAACAGGCTTGAATACAAAATCCGGCCACAAAACAGTTACTCCCATTTCAATCTTTGAGAAATCAAATACGAAATCCGGCCATTTAGGAATTTGTATAATAGGTAATTCCGGGAAAACGCTTCCAAATACTTGGAATATCAATCCAATTTCACCATAACGTTCGTTTTTACATTCATCACAACTAGTTTGATATTCAATAGCCAAATTTAATAGTGCTTGCCATCCTTTGAATTGATCTATGATCTCACGAACAGCTCTTATCCAAGCTTGTATAATCTTTCCCTGTCTTTTTACATATCCACCGGTAAGATCCATAACAGCATCAAGATAACAAACTATTTGAAGCGCATATTTAGACAAAGCAAAACGTAATTTAGCGAGAGTCTTTGGAAGATTTTTATATGCCTCAAGAGTGTCCAAAAGCTTCTCCAAATTTGCAATTAAATTGTCCAAACGTAATACGACAGAATCACAAATAGTTGCCTGTCCTGATTTTTCATCGCATTTCCAGTATTCTTTTATATGTTTAACTTGATCCTTTAAATTTTGAACAAGTTGCTTTGCTTGAATTTTATACTTTTCAATTTGTTGTTTGTTAATTATCGGAATATTAATTTTCACTTCTTCAGGCTGGAGTTGAATTAGCGGAATTTGCTGTATAGCTTCAAAGAAATCGTCAACATTTTTCATGCTTCTAAAACTCTCCGCCATATCTTGATTGAGTTTTGTTTTAGGACTAAAGAGTTGTTCGAAATCAGGAAGTATTAAATAAAAATCAGGTAAATCCAAAAGTTTTGTAAAAATTTCATCTATTTGAGAGTCGATCCAGTTAGTGAAGAATCCAGGGAATCCCGGAATCTTAATATTTATAGAATCTTTGAATGTCATTTTTGAATTATCACTGCCGTAAGCTCCATTATGTTGTACTGAATTAGAATCGGTGTCAGTAGGGGCGCTATCGTCTCCAGAAACTATCGCGCTTACTTTATTAACAGCATCATTTACAGTATCAACAGCCATCACTATAAGACTTCTAATTTTTGAAACCAAATTATCAATAGCATCACATATAAAAGGAATCTTCTTCGCCGGTACCGCAGCTATAAAACATTGACCAGCCTTAGCAGGGCCGACGCAGACAGCTATACCCATTCCCAATGTAAGTGTTGGAGATATATAAAGTCTAAAATTAGACTGAGCGTCAGATGGATACATAAAGCTGAAATAAGGCATATTTGGAGTCCCTACCGCAAGCATTGCTATACCCGAAGTGGTATCGCTTGGTGCGAAGAACGCATAATTCCATGGAATAGGTAAACATCCTGCGCCAGAACATCTCATTTCATCAACTGCATTTGAAACTCCATCAACTATTTTTCCCGCCATTTCCATAGAAGAGTCTAAAGCGTTTTGGAAATCTCCAAAGCTATTAATACTCAAGCCTTTATCATCTTCACTTCCTGGAGTTTCATCCCACGAGTCAGGGAGTCCATCTTTATCCAAATCTTCATTCAAACTGTCTATAGCGGTTTGCATTGATTCCGGAGCAGAATCAGCAGGAGTGACAGAAAAGGCATCTCCATCGGATTCATAACAATCTTCAGTATTATATTCCACATCATTATCAGCCTCCTCGTTAGTCATTTTCTCGTTTTTCTTTTTTATGTCGTTACAAGATGTTTTTTTATCCTCTTCCAATTTTGTAAATGCTTTTTCTTTTTCTTTCTCTTCATCAAAAGGCACATCATCTTCTTCTGCCTTCTTTTTTGCATTTTCCAAATCTTCCTGTATTTGAGGTGCTTTCTCCTCTAGTATAGCCTTCATTTTATTGTCCTCGGGCTGTTCTGTAATATCTTCTAGTTCTTTTTCAACGCCTGGATTTCTAGAACTTTCAAGACTTGCAAGTTCTTCCTCAGTAAGACTTGGCGAATCCAAAGTAGTAGTTGATGTTCCAATTTCTTCTTCATATTTCACATAGACAACACGATCTAATTCATCTTTCACTGGTTTGGAGAAGAAATAAGTTAAAACATTTTTATCACTCATTTCAGGCTTTACAAAAATATCCAAGAACTCATCTTCTTTATCATTTCCAAGATCTATTCCAGTTTCTGCCTTAACATTTTCAACATCAACTAAATTGGAGAAGTTCCCAACCTCTACATTGATATCAGGGATAGCGACAACCTCAGCACGATAAACGATAGTTCTTACTCCATTTGCAGGGACAGATAAACCTTTAATTGCAAACTCTCTCAATACAGCGTCAGTAGCAACCCATTGGCAATTTGCATCTCCACATTTCAAAGAAGTCATATCAATTTTTTGAGCGCTTGGAGTAATGTCGGAAACAACCAAATTATTTATAGCGGAAGAAGATGCGTTTTTAATCGTAATAGTATATTCAAGAATATCTCCAACAGCCATAGACATTGTTTGGCGTTCTTCTTCGTTAGCCGTCACATTAACAACTTTTTTTGTCGAACCATCTTTTCTTGTAGTCCCATCCGTTTCATCAACATCTCCTAGGACTCCATTTGTGTATTTTGTAAGCAAGAAAGGTTGAGCTTTTATCAATGGTTCGTTTTCCGGTGTGTATGTGTAATTGTCCACAAACATCTCAGATACAGCAGCCGCATCTTTTGCAATATCGTCTTGAGCAAGTTTAATTTGAACAAACAGTCTATATTTTTCTTGGTCAATAAAATTAGTGCTCGTCATATCAGGCATCGCTGGCATAGAAGGGTATGAAACGAGTACATCCTCAATTAAATCATCACTTGCGATATTGATACCAAAATTCCCAAGTTTTTCTCCATTTGTATTAACTTTTCCATCCTTCACCCAGAATACATAAACATTTCCTGCTCCGTCTGAAATTACCAAATCCTCTACCCCATCTTTATCTTTGTTTAAATCGGCAGTCTTAACAGAAGAAATTTTGTCAGCGGTATTCAGCTCAAGTTTTTGTCTTTCAAAACTGCCATTTTTATTCGTATATAAATACAAACATTTTTCACCTTGTATGCAACTTTCCTGTGTGCCAATTATCAAATCATCAAACCCATCTTTATTAATATCTACTTTTGAAAGACTGTTAATTTTATTTGGTATATTCAATATAATTCCGCGATCAATAAATCTTTGATTGCTATTTTCGTTTTCCAAGAGCTTTATGCGTCCGTCGGAGAAGGTGATTAGAAGATCTTCATAACCATCTCCGTTGTAATCAAAAAACTCAATATTATCAAAACCCTCGGCGTCTGAATGAATCATTTGTCCAATATCATGAGTGTAATTTGATTCGCCAATAAGGTCTCCTTCTTCAGCTCCCGTAGTTGTGTTATCTAGTCGTATAGTAGGATCTCCAAGAACTATTCCGGACTCAGAAGCATAAGGGAGGTTTGATTCACCTACAGAATTCCCCGCGGCGAATAGAAGCATGTTTTTATTGTCATTTGAGAAGCCAACCTCTCTATTTGTGTTAGCTGATTCAACGGAATCTATTCCGCTTCCGGGAGCCATAGTCTTATCAATATCTTGAGTTGTATCAATTATATAAACACCTTGAGTAAACTCTGTTGAATATCGTGAGAAAGAATCAATTTTGGAGTAATTCCCATTTTCATTTGCAAGCTTGATATAAACTCCGGCAGGGAATGCAGAAGAATTATCACTGGATTTTAAACTAGTAATTGGAACACTTTGTCTAAATTGAATTTGAGCAATCGATATTGTTTTCCATTCCAAAAGCATTGAGAAATAAGATTGGTCCAAATTTTTATTGGCATCAGCAAGTTGAGGAAGTCTCAAAACAACATCGTTGGAAAGGATTGAAACTCGGCCATATTTATCGATCTTGGCCAAAGTAGTTACGCCACTTTTTAATACGATAGAGTTATTGGTAACATCAGTTATTAATTTTGGAGAAGAAGCCTTTTTCTCCTCTGGTGTAATATCTTTCACCAAAATTCCTTCATCATAATTATTGAAATCATCATTGATAAGTTTGAAATCAAGACCGTCTTTTGGAACGAAAAATACTTCTCCAACATTTACTCCAAAAGTTTCATCTTTGAATTTTATTTTATTGAAAGGGAAGGATTCAGTAGCCGGTACAAAATTAGGTTTTACATTTGTATCCAATATATTAATCTGTCCGAATCCATCTATAGATAAAACTCTTTTCTTGTCGTTAGCAACTGCAGTCGTAGTAAGTACAGCCTGTGATTTTCCACTAAACAATATTTCGCTAGCAAAATCATTTTTTCCCATATTATAAAATGCACCACCCAGTAAATTAATATAAAGTGCTCGAGGAGATATTTTTCCAAAATTATCAGATACCTCATTAGAAATCCTTTTTTTGAAATTGAGTTCAAGCTTTGCTTTGTCGAAAACAGTCCCAGTGTCAGAATTGGAGCCATTTGCGATGATTGCAACCTTTCCAGAGTTCGAAGTTGATTTAATGTTAACGCTTGCCAGTCCTCCAAGAGAAAAAGCGGTGTCAGCTCCATCGAAATTAAACATAAGAGATGGATCTTCTTTAGTTTTAGATCCATCGGATTCATCGGTTGGAGTGGGGTTAATCGAAGATGCAAAGGAAACATTGGAAGATGATGTGTACGCAAGATTCCCATATTGATCCAATAGTTTTGCTGTAATAAGAGAGGTGTCAGCTCCTCCTGTAAACAAAGTATCCTTGTCGGTTACCAACGCTAATGAATTAGCCGCGCCTGGAAGGGTTTCAATAATAAAAGCAATTTCCGAAAATCCCGGAGCAGCGACAGTAATAGTAGGTTTCCCTGAAACAGTGGTTGATTTGAAAGTCGCGCTACTTGTACCGGACTGCATATAATCGCCTGTTGTAGGCATCAAAGTTCCGTAAGTGTCATCGTTCAAAGTCCAAACAATCTCTCCGTTATACCCAGAGACCTTGGCCCCGTTAGTTTGCACCAAATCGACGGAAATATTAGAAACAGCAATTCCGTCAGCTTTTATTTTTTCATTATATTTTGGAAGTAATTTTACTGAGCCATCGCCGAGTATTGATATTTTCTTAGACGCACCGATTCCTCCTTTGAAATCAATATCTTCATTTTCAACAGCCGCAGCAATCATATTATCTTCTATCTCATCCGTCATTAATACGGCATACACACTGGCTTCGCCTATTGTCTTTCCAGAGAGTATTGAGGCCTTGGCGACGCCATTAGTTGTGTCTATTTGCAATCCAGGCATCAAAGAATTTCTATCCTCACTTAAATCAAGTTCTACATTACCAAATGCAAATATTGAAACACTAGTATATTGATCAGCCGTCAGGTTTCCATATTGATCCAGTACCCTTACAGCAACATTTGCTTTTGATTTTTGATTGGCGATCAAGACATCTGTGTCTGGGACGAGTTCCAATTTTGAAGGCTCACCGGACCCAATGAGAATCTCTTTTATTTCAGTCGCATAAAAAGGCCCGTCGGTAACCTTTGCTTCAATTTTAACCATTCCGGATTTTGTGAGAGGTTTTATTGTAGCCCTCGCAATGCCGTTTTCAGCATTAACAATATTAGCTCCATCGAAGACGGCGAAATCTTGTCCCTCAACAATGGTAAATGTAATTTGATTGGTCGCCGATGACTCAAGTTTATCATTTGCAATTAAATTTGCAGAAAGATTGACAGTCTCGTCTGTCCCTATTTGAGCCCCGTCACTATCGGCTGTTAAAGATATTTTTTTACCGGATGACTGTATCAATAATCCTTCACTTTCCACAGTTATAGTTTCTTCATCAGTTTCACCATAATCTATTGCTTGAACAGACAAAGTTGCGGATCCGGAAACACTACTTGATCTAAGTCTTATAACACCAGTTCCGCCATCCAAAGCATCACTGGAGTAATCCTCGTCCACCAAAAAAGAAGGATTTAAAGCATCTTGAGAAATTGAATAAGTTAAACGTAAAGCTGATGAAGTGAAAAGTTTTTCGTCTTGATTGTAAGCATTAACTTGGACATCAACATAATCTTCACCATCACTATATACGATACTTTTTGAAGGGATTAACTCTACGGTTGTAAGGACATCCTCACATGTGTTTTCAGTCAAATCATCTTTGGAAACACAAGCTATGTCAGCATCTCCACACCCGAAATCCAATCCCACTTTCAAATCTTTTAAATTTTTTACCAAATCCCCAATGTCTTTAAAGAAATTAATTAATTCCTCAAAAAATTTCTTCAAAGTAACGAATTCATCATCATCTTCTGTCGAAGAACCATCTATCGGATCTACATTTGGACCTACAAATTCTTCGTAAGTTGTTTCTCCAGTGAAAGGATCCAATTCAGGATCGTCTCTTAAAGTCCCTTTATTAAAAGAAAAATCTACATAGTCAGTCTGGTCTTTGCTTCCACCATCGAACAACAAATAAGCAGCTTCATAGCCAGTCCCTGGATCATTTATGTAAGGATAAAATTCTTTTGAGTCGTTAAGATAATAATCCAAAACATATTCGTGTTTATCATCTATGGAAAGATTGTTCCAATTAAGAGCATCCCTCAAGATATTAGAATCGGCGCTCAACATATAATCTGCGTGATTCTTTTTTATATATACTTGTTTTTCAGAACTCGAAGTTACATCAAAAATTTCTTTCTTAATATAATTCTTGTACTCTTCGTCAGTTTCATCTCCCCTTAAGATTTTTAATTTATCTCTAGCGCCAGGTATCTGAATTATTGCCTCAGCAAGAAGACTTACATCAATTTCAAATTGTGCAATATTTGGAGCATTTCCGGTCTCTTTTGATTCGATTAAGTTTGGATAAAAAATATTTTGGATTTGTCCTTTAGCATCCAAGAAAGCCACATAACGCGGATCATCTATCGGGAGGGAAGTGGTTACACCAGATTCAATTTGTTTAGAAATTGTATAGTTGGTAGGCTCATTGTGAACAATAAGACTTGGGATTGTTGTCTGAATCTTTGGTTCGACTTTCAAAATAATGTCTTTCTCTTTATCAAAAGTATAATGATTTGGTAATGGAGGTTCTGCGTTCTCAATGATCAAATCTTTTGGCATAGGGTACCAATATTTAACATCTTCTTCAGATGGGCCATTGCTGTATGGAGGATTTTTCCAATTAAATCTAACCCCAAGCAAAGCTCTACTTACCGCAGGAATATTTTTTGGATTCAGGCCATACTTCGGATCAGCTTCGTCCAAGTCCATCACAAAACTTTTTCCATCACTAGAAGGCTCAAAGTCGGTCATCCCGTCTTCATCATTATCAATTCCATCATAAAGACCGTAATGAATAGCAAAGTCAGCGAGGGTAATCTCATCCCTAACATCATATAGCTTCATGTCCTCAGTACTATTGTATAGTCGGATATTATAAGGATCTCCGCCATAAGGAATATTTTGATTCTTTTTCCCCTGCCCTTTTAAAATAGGGAAGGCTGCAGAGCCTGTTACAAAGTTCTCAGCACTTCTTTGGAAAAGACCATATAAATCAACATCGTAATAAGTATCAAACCCAGTACCACTGGAATCAAAATCAGGAAGCATATTGAAACACGCATCCATATACATTTTATCAATATTTTCAGTAACAGAAGCTTTGTTATTAATATCATTTGGTAGCTGGAATACTTCTGCGTGATTCTCCCATTTACTCAGTGTCGTCCAATCGTTTTTTTTCAATGCTTCTTCAGACTCAATGACTTTATTACCTATCGGAAATTGATGTGAATAAACAAGTTTTTCATTGCTAGCAAGATTAGACTCGGAAGGAATACCCCCCTTTAAATATGAAAATGTCCCATCAGGATCGGCATCAAAATAAGAGAATGCGTCATCATCAGGACCAGTGGTTACAACAACCGCTCCAGTGTTATCTGGCAAGAAAGGTTCTACGCTTCCGGCCGGATCCAATACGGGATAAGTTGCAAACATAGGAAGACATCTGTCATCATGCATTATCGTTGAAGTGAAAAAACATCCCGAGAGGCCGTTCTTTCCGTCTTCCATCGAGTAGGCACTGCCATTTGATGACAAATTTGAATATGGAGAAAGTTGATTAAAAATTACTTCTTCTACGGAATTTGTATAATTTGGGTCTCCCTTTTTACTGCTGTCAAAATATTTGATGTCTAAATAGCTGTGCTTATCCCAATATATTCCATCGTCATAATCGTTACCTCCTTTTGCTGTACCCCCAACGGTTTGCGCAAAATTATTCACAACATTTTTCATAGCGCCGTTGGTTTTCATCAAAACCGTATTACTTATTTCATCATCATACCCGCGTGGCAGATAGTAATAATCATTATGATCATCAGCCTTTACCGCATGAGGCAAAACAGTGCGTTCATCACTCTTGAATCCTCTTTCAAAAGCTTCTTTAATTTTAAGATCTATGTAATCATCGTAATCAGCTTGTTGCCACGGAAGTATAAACATTTTGTCTGCAGCTGCAGTAGCTTCATCTCTTATCTCGTCCTCATACTCATTGCAATTATCACACTTAATCAAAGGCATATAAGACTTACCCTTACCGTTATTTTCTTTATATTCTTTTCTAAAAAATTCAGAATGGATAGCTATTTTATTCAATTCATCTCCAAAAGTTAGAACATCTTCTTCATCAATTTGATATTCAGGAAATGTAATGTCATCAAACACATAAACAGGCATTATGCTAAGAATAATATCTCCTTCTACTTCCACTTCTCCGTCTTTATTTAACTTTTCGCCAGCTAATTGCCCCTCTAATTTGCTATTGTTATAAAAAGCGGGAATTCCATATGTAGGATTTTCCTCTATAAGTAAACCATAACTAACTTTACCTCCAGTTCTTTCAAGTGCTTCAGTGGCGCTCAAAGCAAAAGTATTGATTCCAAGCGTATATGAATTTGAAGCTGCGACAATATTGTCAGATGAAATAGAGCGCGTAGGGTTTGTTGACCCCAAATATGGAAGACATAATTTTGGTGTAGTTAAAAACTCAGAAGAAACACCATTTATATAAAATTTTCCTCCTTTTTTCGTAAGATTTAAAAGATTTTTGAAATCAAAATCTGTAGTTAGTGGTTGCCCAGGTTCAGGTTCAGTCCCATAAACGAACGACATTAAGTCTTCAGGTATTCCCCCCGATGACATTTTAATAGGTGACACCTGAAAATCCTTTCCGCCGATTGTTCCTGTGACATTAGTTTCATCTACTATAGGTAGAGGTTGAGAAATTTTTTCAACAAGTTCATTTACTTTATTTTCGATCGCGTCATTCGATTGGCGTAAGTATTGGGCGGTAAATTTATCCTTCATCGTAATGAGGGAAGGGACATATTCCACGCCCCCATCTTGTGGGTTATATCTCGAGGTTCCTGCAGTTAAATCATTGGCTTTAGATAAATATCCGGAAACCAATTCCATGTAATCTTTATGGAAATTCATTATTTGACTGCGAGTCTGAACGTCGGGAACAGCATTCATCGCTTCACTTGATATTTCCATTGATGATGTGTCTATCCCTGATGATGCGTATCTCCCTTTAATATCCTTTACACTCTCTACAACATTATTAGCGACTTTAGTAGCCCATGTTTTATTAAATCTCATATACACGAGGTCATCCATGTTCTCAATAAGATTCTGATACAGGGCATATTCATCTTCATTTAAATTTTCTTCCTCAGTTATAAAATCACCAAAAAACAACTTCTGTCCAAAAGTGGCGAAGTCATCTTCTCCTTCATAATACAGGTGATTTTTGTCAAAAAATTCAGCAAGTCTGTTTATATTCCCGTTAGGAAATTTATTGTCATTTGGGGCTTTCAAAACTCCGTGCCAGATCTCAGCTTTTTGTAATGAAACGGCTGTGTTTAAATCAAAACTCTGAGTTAAAGGATTATAAACATAAGCTTTGTCGTCAAAGTCAGTGAGAGGAAACATTGAAATAAAGCGATTACCGTTTTTATTTACTACCGGCAACGGAACATCTCCGATCAATACAACTCCTCTCAATCTAGAATCGATATTCAAATCTTTGTCTCCGTTTTTATATAAATTTTCGAGAGCAGAAATGACATCGAGCAAGGTTTCTTCGTCACTATCATATGTCAAAATCTTTACGACAGTTTTGGGAGAATTTTTTTGTAAATCTTCAGCGAATCTTTTAATGCGTTTAGGCATATCATATACATCCGCCAATTTAGGATAGTCCCTGATAAGTCCGACATAAGGATTCCCATCATCCATTAATTTTGTATCCACGACCAAAGTCACCAAGTCATAAACTTCTTTGATTTTGTTATTGTCGGTAGATTCGGCATAAGCAATTTTCGGACCGATCAAAGGAAGGCTTTCCGCAGACACTTCCGGCAGGAAAAACAGTGTTTGGGTAAACACTATTGCAAAGGTCAGAAATGAGGTGAGGACTTTCTTCATAATCTGATTTAAAAATATACACTTTTCGCATATCAAAAACCACCAAATTTAATCTGTTAATCCGACTTCGAGTTGACATATGCGGAAGTGTGGCGGAAAAGCCGAAAACCACAACAAAAAAAGACCACCTCCGGAGAGATGGTCTTTTTAATAAAAATTTGAAAGGGGATTACTCAGAAATACCTCCCCAACACTCATTAGTCTCAGCAGTAGCGATTGAAGGGGCAGATACAGCATCACCGCCAGCTATATCGTTACAATCAACATTCCCATTTCCATTCTCAACCCTTGCAAAAACGCCATATTTCTTATCAGTACCATAATATTCATATGTATATTTACCAGTACTACTATCACCAGTGCAAGATCCTAGAGCAGGGTTTCCTTCTTTAGGATCAGAAGGGAAAGCCCCGTTAGGGAAATAACTCTGAAACGCTGCCAAGGCAGTATCTATACAGCCACTACCTGTATTAAGATCTACTCCTTCCAACCTTCCAGCTTCGATTCCTTTTATAATATTTGTGACAGCAGCTTGTCTAGAGGCATCTCTCGCTTTTGCAGGAGCGTTCATTACCGTTGGAATAAACACTACCGCCAAGATACCGATGATCGTGATTACGATCAGGAGCTCGATCAGGGTAAAACCCAAGATTCGTTTTTTCATATAAAATGAGGTTAAAAAAAGATATATATAAAAACTTACATCTGTAGAAAATTATACATACCTGTAAAAAAATAGCAAGCAACCTGAAGTTACCTAAACAAATTTAAGGAAAATTCCAGAAAAACTTTAGAAAAAATTTAACTTCTTGAAAGTTTTATTTAAGGTCCCCTCATCATAATTTAGTAGATTTTTAAAAATCTAAATTATGGAAAAAATTATCAAAGTTCAGGATCTTAATATTAATGTTAAAACAAGCAAAGACAATATGGATTATCTTTGTTTAACGGATATGGCAAAGTGGAAAAACTCAGATTTCCCCGCAGACGTAGTTAAAAATTGGATGAGAACGAAATTCACAATCGATTTTCTAGGAATATGGGAAAAATTAAATAATCCGAATTTTAAACTGGTTGAATTCGACCAGTTTAAAAACCAGGCTGGAGATAGAGTTTTTGTGATGTCTCCAGAAAAATGGATAAAAGACACAAATGCTATTGGAATCAAGTCCAAATCTGGTAGATATGGTGGTGGAACATTTGCTCACAAGGATATTGCCTTTGAATTTGCTACTTGGCTTTCTCCAGAATTCAAGCTGTTTTTGATTAAAGAATTTCAAAGACTCAAAGAAGAAGAAAATGATAGATTGTCACTTGGATGGGATCTCAAAAGAAGCCTTGCAAAAATTAACTATCGCGTACATACAGATGCAATTAAAGAGAATTTAATTCCAAAGTTACTTTCCACAGATCAAATAAATGATACATATGCCAGCGAGGCTGATATTTTAAATAAAGCTCTTTTTGGTATGACAGCCAAAGAATGGCAAATCGCTAATCCAAAAGAAACTGGGAATATGCGCGATAATGCCTCTGTAACTCAATTAGTCTGTTTATCTAATTTAGAATCATTAAATGCAGTATTAATTCAGAAGGCGCTTCCACAAAACGAAAGATTAGCATTACTAAATGAAACAGCAATCATTCAAATGAAATCACTTTCAGGGAATGAGAGTATTAAAAAATTAACTTAGGCCTACATCATCCCCGCCATATCGGAAAGTTGCATAATTGGAAGCATGATAGCGGCGACGATCACACCAACCGACAAACCGATCATCACAAGAACGACAGGCTCAATGATCTTCGCGATTCCTTGAACAGTAGTCGAAACACTTTCATCATAGTAATCAGCCAGTTTATTCATAATGACATCCAACTGCGCCGTTTTTTCACCAACCTCAACCATATTTACAACCATCGGTGGAAATAAATTACTGTCAGAAAGGTTCTCTGCAAGCGGGATCCCTTGTTTGATATCCTCAGAAGTTAAAAAAAGTTTTCTCTTATAAACTTCATTACCGATTGCATTTGAAGTAATATCAACAGTCTTCACGATAGGAACTCCACTACTAGCCAAATTGGCTATAGACCTAGCAAATCTCGCGATATATGACATTTTGAAAAGTTTCCCGAAAATAGGAAAACTGATTTTTAATTTATCCCACAAATATCTTCCCTCAGAAGTTTTTTTGCCACCCCAAACTCCGAGTATCAAAGCAGTGATTCCAGCTATCAGAAGCCATTTATAATCAATAATAAAATTACTTATACCGACAACAATTCTAGTGACCAAAGGCAATTCCGCTCCTTGGCTTGTAAACAAACCTTCAAGTTTCGGGATGACCACAACCATCATCACGATCAATACAACCACGAGAAGCAACATAATTGCGATCGGATACATTAATGCGCTTTTGATTTTGTGTTTTATGTCGTTTCTTTTTTCAATGTCCTTCGCCAAATTATCCAATGTTGAATTTAATTGTCCGGCCGCTTCACCGGCTTCTATCATACCGATTTCCATTTCAGAAAAATCTTTTAAATGATAACTCATCGCTTCGCTCAAGCTCTGTCCTTCTTCGATTTTTTGATAAAGATTCTGAATCAATAAATACATATGAGAGCCTTCTTCTACTTGTCCCATAAGTGATTTTAAGGCTTTCATTACAGGCACGCCGGCATTTACCATTACGCCGAGAAGATGAAAGAAATTAGACTTTTCTTCGGCCTTCATTTTCCCTCCGCTGACTAAATAAGAGTTGATTTTTTTATACCAATCTACCAAGAAAAATCCGGAAGATTCTATTACAAACCGAGGTTGTTTTCGAAGGAATTTTTTGCCCTTTTCCGAGATCACGACATCATCTTCATCTATATTCAAAACGATAGACTCACCGCCTTTCTTAGCCATTTTATTGTCGAGATCAAAGATCTCTTTTCCGGCAAATTGGAATTCTTTAGCTTGTTTTGTCGGCATCTTT
>CAYURU010000001.1:22860-26335 GCA_964447085.1 uncultured Candidatus Peribacteria bacterium
TCAATAGTCAAAATATTTACTCCAACTTGATTTAGGCGAGTCAAAGCCGAATACAATGTAGTTGTTTTACCGGAACCGGTTGGTCCAGTATTCAATATAATTCCGTTTGGCGCCATCAAAGCTTCTTCAATATTTTTTAATGCTCTTCCACTTATCCCGAGTTCAGGAAGATCAGGGATTTTGCGTGATTTATCTTGGATACGCATTACAACTTTTTCACCATTTACAGTTGGAAGAGTCGATACACGAAGATCCATATTTTTGCCTTCCTTAGTAGTGACTTCGGTACGTCCATCTTGAGGAATTCTTTGTTCATCAATTTTTAAGTTCGACATAATTTTAATTCTTGAAACGACCGCTGGATGTAGGTTCGTTGGGTATTCAACTATTTGTTGTAAAACACCATCAACTCTATATCTAATTCTTACACGATTTTCGGCTGGTTCTATGTGAATATCACTGGAACGCAAATCCAAAGCATAGCTGATTGTTACCATTACGAGCTGAGGAATGTTCGCAGCCAAAATGGCGTCTGTAAGCTGTTTTAGCTTCTCGTTCGGCGTTGCATTCTGTGCTGGTACGACAGTTGGCACAGCCACAGCAGGCGTCACATTCATTCCTTGATTTTGTAATTCTTCAGCCATTGTTATTTATTGCCCTGAAAATAGGCATTAATTTTAATAGAAAAATTCATAGTATTAACTTCATCATCTTTACTATCATTCAAACTCAAATTGATAGATTGGACATCCATCAATCTAACTTTTTCACTCAAAGATCCTGATTCCTCTATATATTGCATGAACTTAGTGAAATTGTTGTTTGAAGCGGAAATAGTCATCCTCAGCGGTAAATATTTATAAGTCCCGTCTTTACTTGTTTGTATATCTTGATAATCAATATTTGAAATTAAGAATGGGTCTTTTACTCTGTTTAATTTTGATTCAAGAAGATCAAAAGCTCGGGTCAGTTCAGTGTAATTATTGTCGGATGGGAAAACCTCTTTCAAACTTGCATCCATCTCGTTAGAAAGTTTGTCATAATTGTCTTTCGAGTTTTGGAAAGTTACTTTTTCATTAGCGAAAGCAGTTTTTAATTCACTTGAATATGTTTGATTCTCAACAACCGCAGCTTTTATAACCTTGTATTCGGAATACTTGAAATACCCAAGCGCAAAAGTTCCAAGCACCACAATTAGTGATAACACTAAATACGCTCTTATATTTCTTTTTTGGTTCTGTAATATTAATTGATATCTTGTTGGCATTTTTTTTAGTTAATAACTGGGGGTTCAACCGGTTTAACGACTGGATTTACAGTTGGATTTACAGTTGTGGTTGTCACCGGAGTAGTAGTTTCTGTAGTTAAAAATTCAGGGATCGATTCAACATTTAATTGAGAATCTTCCTCACTTAATTCATCTTTTTGTAGTTCCAAACTTAGCCTCAAAGTAGCTGTGTATCCTTCTTTTGCGGACCCTGTCTTTGCAAAAGATTTCATTTCAACTCCTTGAAATAACGGACTTGCGTTTAATTGATCGATCAAATCAGAGATAGTAGTGAAATTTGCCGAGTCGTATCTTTTTGTAGTACCTGTGATTGTGATTTTCTTTGTAGAGGCGTCGAAATCGTAGTTTGTATATTGAATACCTCCGGCTTCGTCGTAAACCCCTTCATTAAAGAATTGATCAACAATTCTTGTCTGACTTTTTATCTCATTAATTATTGCTGACCAATTTATTTTTGAGTCTTTAATTTTTTGCATAGCGCTCAATTCATTCTCAGCCAATCCATTTAATTTCACTATAAAGTCAACCAACTCCTTGTCGGTTAATTTATCAATATCCGCTGTCTGAAGCATATTTTTTAGTTCAGTGTTTGCTATTAATTTTTTAGCTTGGACATAAGTTTTGTAGTCACGCATATCTTCAGGAGTGGTCTTTCCTTCTCTAGAAATAATTTCTGATCCCATTTTTTCACTCAAAAGATCTTGGAAAATTTGTGGATACATTTCAGGATCCAAAACTTCAGGATCTACAAGAGTAATATGATAATCAGCAAGCAACTTATCTCTTGCTCCAAGGAATTCAGTTTTTAAAACCTCCTTAATTTTAATCATTTCCTGCTTAGCTACACTTCGATCAGTTTCAGCTACGGATTTATTTGAAGAAATTTGATAGTTCCTTATGAATTTATCACCTTCAAAACTAAAATTATCTAAATAGAATTTACCTTCCAATAGATTGTATACATTTAAGTCTGTTTTTAGAGCTTTTAATTCATCATTTGATGAAGTGAGATCACTCATAGCAGCAGGTACGTGTAGTACATCTGTTGCAAATTTTAAATTTGTGCCGAGTTGACTCGCAAAAAATAAATAAGCTCCAACGCCAACTACTAGGAAAATAACAAAAATTCCTTTTAAAACATAAAGTAAAAGGCTTTTAGGAGGTTCGATTTGTTCAAGTAGAGATTCATCTATTTCTGGAGCTTCAAGGAAAGTTTTTTCAGTTTGATTTTCTGCTCCTATCGCACTTTCAATAAGTGGATTCTTAGATTCTAACGTTTCTTGAGACTCATTTTGAACAGCGTTATCTTTTTTTTCTCCCTTAATTTTCTTGATAATTTCACCAAACTTAAAAGCTTTTGACGTGACGCCAGATGTGACGCCAGACGTGACATTTTGGTCACCAGAAACGTCTTGTGTGTTTTTAGGTAGATTGTATTCCTGGCTTTCAGGAGCCAACCCTGTTAATTGATCAACAGGGGCATCCGAAGGTGCAACCGACTCGGAATCTTTGTCAAAACTGAAAGGTAATTTTGCTTTTATTTTATCCAAAAATGACATTCTGTTTTTGTTTTTATTTTATTCCGATCATTATACCAAATTCTAACCTGTTTGTAAACACTCTTAAGCCAGCCCGGGCTAGAAAAGTCTCCAGGTTGAAAAATTTTACCCCGGGCTAGAAAAGATGAACATCAACAAACGTCCGTTATAAACGCCAACAAAAAAGCTCCGATCACATACACGATCAGAGCTTTTCAATATTCAATCTTGATCTGTCTACTATTTCAATTCAACTGTAGCACCTGCGCCTTCCAATAGTTTCTTTAATTCTTCAGCTGCTGCTGGTTCCAAGCCTTCTTTAACAGCTTTTGGAGCTGCATCAACTAGATCTTTTGCTTCTTTCAAGCCAAGACCTGTAGCTTCTTTAACTACCTTGATGACTGAAATTTTGTTACCACCAGCTGATGCTAGGATAACTGATTTTTTGCCATCACCTTCTTCAGCCACTGCACCACTTGCCGCACCTGCTCCACCAGCTACCATTACAGGAGCTTGAGCCGATACACCAAATTTCTCCTCGAGAGCTTTAACTAGACTTGCAAGTTCGAGAACAGGAAGCTTTTCTACTAGCTCCACGATTTTCTCAGCATCCTTGCTCAATGTTACTTTTGTTTCTTCAGACATAATT
>CAYURU010000002.1:0-347 GCA_964447085.1 uncultured Candidatus Peribacteria bacterium
CTAAAAAAAGCTCTAAATGCGCTTGGACTCGACCCAAATTTATTCAATGAAACCAAAACAGATCTAAGTCACGACGAGTCGGTACAAGATTTTCTACTTTCTCAAATGCAAGCCCTTGCTGGACTTGATAAAGAACTAAATCCTGATGAAAAATTTATTCGCGGAACCGATAGTTTTGATAATAATGTAGTGTTGAGAGAGAGTACATATCAAAAACTACAACTAGCTATGAACATAGCAAAAAAGCGTGGAATGAAATTACATGTATTTAGTAGTTATCGATCAGATAGAGAACAGAAAAATTTATGGAATCGGAAGGTTGCTCAAGTTTCTAAAGAGCTTGAACT
>CAYURU010000002.1:357-888 GCA_964447085.1 uncultured Candidatus Peribacteria bacterium
CCAGTAAACGATCCTGCCGTAAAATCCAAGGCCAGAAAAAGAGTTGCTCCTCCTGGACGCTCTGCTCATCGTACAGGTGGCGCAATTGACGTTTGGGCTATTCCAGAGAGTTATGGTGGCAACCCAAGGTTTTTCAAACAAACAGAAGAAACCAAATCTATTTTAAGAGAAATTATGGAAGAGGCTGGATTTGAGCGTTACGAAGCTGAAGAGTGGCACTTTGAATATGGGACAAACCGTTGGGCTAATCAAAGAGAGTTAGCAGATACTAATTTATACTCAGGTCTTTCTTCTTTGAAGAATGTTGAAATATCTTCCGCATCTTAATTCAGATTAAATTACCTTTACTTTCACCTTTACTTTGACCAGCTAATCTCTTAGACTGTTTCCCGTTATGAAATTAGTCGATTTAGCAAAAGAATTAGGCGTCACTCAGAAAGATTTAAAGCTCAAGTTGAAGGAGCTCGGTTTTGATGTAAAAGCTACGGCCAAGACCGTCGAAGATGATGTTGCTGAGCTTGTTTTAGCTGA
>CAYURU010000002.1:898-5962 GCA_964447085.1 uncultured Candidatus Peribacteria bacterium
AGGGAATAATGATATTGAAACTGAAGAAGCGACTGTAGGTGGAGTTGAGCTTGATACAGATGTAAATACCGAAGATGTGTCTGATGTTTATGACGAGTTAATTCACCAACAACTTGAAAAAGAAATTGTAAAAAGCCAGAGGAAAAAGATGGCTGGAAAAGGTGATGATAAAAAGAAAAAACCCGAAGAAAATGTGCCTGAAGAAAAGAAAGCTGAAGTCGATTCAAAAGGACATAAAATAATCGAAATTACAGGAAGTATTTCAGTTAAAGAATTGGCTGAGAAATCAGGAATAAGCGTTGCAAAGATTATTGGTGAATTGATGAAAAATGGAATCTTGGCGAACATCAATCAACAGATCGATTTTGAAACTATTTTGATTATTTCTGAAGATCTAGGAATTAAAGTTAAACAAAAACATACAGTCGCAAGTGCCGACGAGATTTTGGGAAGAGATATCACTAACTTATTGAAAGAAGATGATGAATCAGTGTTGAAAACGAGACCGCCGGTTGTTGTAGTAATGGGACACGTCGATCACGGAAAAACAAAACTTCTAGATGCGATCCGATCTACAAACGTAGTTGCTTCGGAATCTGGAGGAATCACTCAACACATTGGTGCTTATCAAGTCGAGAAAAAAGGTCGATTGATAACTTTCCTCGACACACCTGGACACGAAGCGTTCACAGAAATGCGTGCGAGAGGTGCAAAAGTTACAGATATCGCGATATTAGTCGTTGCCGCTGATGAAGGCGTCAAACCACAAACTGTTGAAGCTATTAATCACGCTCAAGAAGCTGGTGTACCTATTATCGTAGCGTTGAACAAGATGGATAAGCCAAGCGTAAATGTCGATATGGTAAAAGGTCAATTGGCAGAACACGGACTTCAGCCTGAAGATTGGGGTGGAAAAACAATTTGCGTACCTATTTCAGCACTAAAAAAAGAAGGAATTGATGAAATTTTGGATATGGTTTTGTTGGTTGCCGATATGGAGGATTTGAAAGCAAATCCTGATCGTGCCGCAGTCGGAACTGTTGTTGAAGCCAATTTGAATCCAAAACTTGGACCTGTCGCTACAGTTCTTATAAATACCGGGACTCTTCATCTTGGAGATTGTATCGTCATAGGTAGTAGCCACGGAAAAGTTAAGGCTATGTTTAATTCTTCAGGAAAGAAGATAAATATTGCTCCCCCATCATCTCCTGTGCGTATTGCCGGGTTGGATCGGACTCCTTTTAGTGGAGATATTTTGCAAGCGATGCCTGACGAAAAATCTGCGCGTCAAAAAGCTGAGATGATCGGATTGATGGAAAAACAAGCGAAAGAATCAGGTGGATCTTCACTTGCTCAATTGATCACGACCGTAAAATCAGACAAGATGTTGAAATTGATTATAAAAGCTGACACAAAAGGATCTTTGGAAGCTATCAAAGGTTCATTAGCAAAAATTAAAGATGAAGATGTTGCTCTTAAAATTATTCATAGTGGAGTCGGAAGTGTAAACGAATCTGACATTATGATGGCTAGCGCAAGTAAAGGATTTGTCATTGGATTCCATGTTGATTTCGATTCTCCTCATGCCAAAAACACAGCTGAAAACGAGCAAGTTGAGGTGAGAATGTATAAAATTATTTACGAGCTTTTGGATGACGTGAAAAAACTATTAGCCGGATTACTACAGCCTGATATTGTCACTGTTGAACTTGGAAAAGCTGAGGTATTGCAAATTTTCCTAACGAAGAAAAAAGAAATGATTGTTGGATGTAAAGTTATAGGAGGAAAAATCACTAGAGATTCAAAATTAAGAGTTATCAGAAAAGACGAAGTCCTTACTCAAGATGCTCAAATGTCTTCTCTCCAGAGAGGTCAAACTTCCGCTACTGATGTTGGTGAAGGCGAAGAATGTGGAATCAAATACGCTGGGAATATAAAACTTCAACCTGGCGATATGTTTGAAGCTTACAGAATTGAGAAAAAACAAAGAGGATTGGGCGAAGCAAGAGTTTAAAATTTTGGAACCTACTTGGTTCTTAAGGCTCTCTTTGCCATTCTGTTTTTAATGCAACAGGAATTTTTAAATTATTTTGTAAAAGAATTTGTTCTACTTCTTGCAAGTCTTTTTCTGAATCCACTAAAATAACCTCACAATATTCTGATAAAGATAACTCTCCTGCCGTTGGATATACGCCTGTAGCATCATAATCTTCTTTATCAATTATATCGTCTCTAAATACCAATACTACTCCTGTTCCAGAAGCTCCGACAACTTCTTGTTCGTGAAAACCTGGTTCAATCATATTCCCGTTTGTATCATATTTATCCCTGGTCATCATAATATTATCGCTGGACGACCACATAGGGATATTTATTCCTGGTTTTATTTCTTTTAATTTTGTCCTTGAAAGCAACCTGCCAACCTCTGCAATACTTTTAAAATTTTTGATACTCGTTCTATGAAAATGTCTAATATTTCCTTTTTCTTTTTCTCTAATTACAAATTTTCGATAAGTATTTAACTCTTGAAAAATTTGTTCTGGGGTAACTGATTTACTCTTTGCTATCTGTCCTATTCTAATCCGTTTGTGTAATCCATTAAGATATTTTAATTGAAGATATATACTTCCCAACTCTTCCTTAGATAAAACGTTTCCTCCGAGAGTGTCCTTTATATCATTTCTGACAGAAGAAGTTTCATTCGAAACTTCCCCCTCTATTATTGGTCTTAAAGTTGCGGCATGTGAATAATCCACCGTTCCGTCTGGCAACTGTTCAACTCCTACGACGTAATCCTTCCTTTCGGCCATATCCAAATGATAAACATTACTAATACAGTGGTATTGTACAACAAATTGACAAAATAGTCCACCCCCTACACTACTAGAATTAGCCCCTGTTTGCTTGCATCCAGTTATTCAATGCTTCGTAGAAATTCTTATTTTCTTCTATATCCTTCAAAACCGCTTGTTTGGTTTTGCAATGACTTAAAGTTTTTTTATTTGCTGAAAAGATTTTTGATGGAGGAACGGCTATTTCAGTGTCTGATTTCCCATCCCAATAATTAACTTTTAAGATATTTGATAACGCGCTATCCCACGTTGCGTCTATAGTTGTCCATTTTTTATCTATAAATATTTCAAGATATAAGTGTTCGCATTTATCAGTGTGCGGAATGTTTTTAATTTTCTTGGGCAGATTTAAATTACTCCATAAGAATGAGCAAACTCTATATCTGCACTCGATCCCCTCTTTTGAAAAAGCTTCGTACAACAGTTTGTGTTTGCCATCACAATCTATAGCGTTTTTATCCAAAGAAAGTGGAATTTGATATGGGATATCTCTTATTTGGTTGAATATTTTTATTAATTTTTTCATTAACTCCATTTGAAAATTTTGAACTTTGCTCCTTTACTGGTATATTTTACTAGTTAAATTTGCAAAATAATATTCAAAATATATGCGATACTCAAAACTTTTCGGAAAAACGAGATATAGTGCGCCGGCTGACGCAGATTCAGTTAATGCAAAACTGCTTACACAAGCGGGATTTATTGAGAAACAAGCCGCAGGAATTTATAATTTTTTACCATTGGGATTGCGCGTCTTAAATAAGGTGAATAATATTATTCGTGACGAGATGAACAAAATTGGCGGACAAGAAATATTTATGCCTGTTTTACACTCACGAGAGATCTGGAAAGTAACCGGACGCGATCAATCAATGGATACCGTTCTTTACCGAACAACGGGAACCGACAATCAAGAATTCGTACTTGGACCTTCTCACGAAGAGGTGGTCACTCCGCTTGTAAAAACTTTTGTTAAATCGTACAAAGATTTGCCACTTTCTGTGTACCAAATCCAGACGAAATTTCGAAATGAGCCACGTGCGAAATCCGGGATCTTACGCGGACGCGAGTTTGGCATGAAAGATATGTATAGTTTCCATTTAACAGAAGAAGATTTGGACGCGTATTATGAAGAATCCAAGAAAACTTACACGAATGTTTATGCGCGATGCGGGCTTAAATCTTATATGATTGAAGCATCAGGCGGAGCATTTTCCGATAAATTCTCGCACGAATTTAGTATTTTGACGCCTGCCGGCGAGGATACGATTTTGATTTGTGATAAATGCGGAGCCGCTCAAAACATTGAAATTGCTCAAGGAAAATATGAAGACCCTGAAGCTATGGACAAAGGTCACGCAAAAGAGAAACCACTTCCAATGAAAGAAGTTTTGGCAAAAAGAGGTCCTTCAATAGATGAAGGAGTTCGTTTGCACGGTGTTCCTGCTTGGAAGATTTTAAAAACGGTTGTTTATGAAATAGAGGGAGCTGGTTTAGTTGGCATTTGCATTAGAGGAGATTTACAAATTAATGAGATGAAAGTTGAAAAATATTTTAAGAAACAAGTTCGTCCAGCATCTCCTGAATTATTGAAGAAAGCCGGGCTTGTACAAGGATTTATTGGCCCTGTAAGTATGCCTTCAGATGTAAAGATTTCTTTTATTGGCGATCACTCGATCGAAAACGTAGTAAATTTTGTCACAGGTGCAAATAAAAAGGATTTGGATATTATCAATGTGAATATTGGTAGGGATTTCACAGTCGCAGATTTCGCTGATTTTGTTCAAGTCCGAGGTTCGTTCAAGTGCGCAAAATGTGGAGGAGGGTTACGCGAAGAAAAAGCGATTGAAGCAGGGAATATTTTCAAACTCGGCAGAAAATTTACAGATGCAGTAGGATTCACAGTCACAGACAAAAATCAGAAACAAGTACCTGTTATAATGGGCTGTTATGGCATCGGAAATACTCGTTTGGTCGGTACAATCGTAGAAGCGTGTCACGACGAAAATGGCATTATCTGGCCAAAATCTGTTGCTCCATATCAAGTACATTTAATCACTTTGGGCGCGGATGAATTCGCTATAAAAAAAGCTGACGAATTATATGAAAAATTATTGAGCGAAGGCGTTGAAGTTCTTTACGACGACAGAAGTGATTCTGCCGGAGTGAAATTCAAAGATTCAGATCTTATCGGCTTGCCACTTCGAATAGT
>CAYURU010000002.1:6062-13654 GCA_964447085.1 uncultured Candidatus Peribacteria bacterium
CTGCCGGAGTGAAATTCAAAGATTCAGATCTTATCGGCTTGCCACTTCGAATAGTAATCAGCAAGAGAACTCTGGAAAAAGATTCTGTTGAATGGAAAGAAAGAAGTTCTTCTGAAGCAAAATCTGTCGCTCTCAAAGATGTAGTAAAAGAGGTGAAGAAATTCGCTAGTTCTGATTAGTTTATACAATATCAATGAAAATAGTTTTACTCGGTAAAAAAGGAATGTTAGGGAACCAATTTCCCGAAAGACTTCTGGATGTGAAAAACAAATCCGGATCTGAAGGGCTTGAGCTTTTTACATTCGACCACTCGGAATTGGATGTGACTGATTTCGCAAAATTAAAAGAAGTTCTTACACAAATCTCTCCAGACATCGTTATAAATTGCATCGCGTACACCAATGTAGATCTCGCCGAAACCCAAAGAGCCGAATCCTATCTCTTGAATGCGACCGTTCCGACTGAACTAGCCAAGATTTTATCCGGTTTGGACAGTATTTTGGTGCACTTCAGCACCGATTATGTGTTCGACGGAGAAAAACCCATCCCAGAAGGATACCTCGAAACCGATACTCCAAATCCGATCGGCTATTATGGTGAGACGAAACTCGCCGGTGAAAAAGGCATTTCTGAAAACATGCATAAATATTTTATATTCCGAACTTCTTGGCTGTATGGCCATAGAATCGAAAATAGAGGGAAAAATTTCGTAGATACGATGCTAAAACTCGGAAAGGAAGTCGCCGAAGGTAAACGCGAAAAACTAGCTGTTGTAGGAGATCAGTTTGGTTGCCCTACTCTCACATCAGATCTCGCCGACAGCGTTATCAGTAATATTATTATGAAATTCGACTCAGGGTCCCTTCCACCTTTTGGAATTTATCATCAAAGTAATTATGGCGTCACAAATTGGCACGCATTCGCAGAAAAAATTTTTGAAATTGCTAATCTGAAAGTTAAAGTTGATAAGATTGAAACTTCCGCTTATCCAACTCCTGCGAAAAGGCCCGCAAATTCGATATTATTGAATACAAAACTCCCTAATCTTAGAGCTTGGGAGGAGGGGTTGGAGTGGTATTTAGAGTCTATCCCGGGCTAAATTTTTCTAACCTGGAGATTTTTCTATCCCGGGCTAGAACCAGGGCTAGACTAAATTAAAATTTAATGCTAAATTCCAACTATGAAAGGAGTAATACTAGCAGGAGGAACTGGTTCTCGCCTTTATCCCCTGACAAAAGTCACGAACAAACATCTTCTCGGTGTATATAATAAACCGATGATTTTTTATCCGTTATTTACTCTAAAAAGAGCTGGAATAAGAGATATTTTGATCGTTTCTGGAAAAGGTCACGCAGGAGACTTTTTGGAATTGCTTGGATCAGGGAAAAGTTTGGGATTGAGACTCACCTACGAGGTTCAGGAAGAAGCTGGAGGTATCGCTCAGGCGCTTGCTTTGGCCGAGAAATTTGCAGATGGAGAAAAGATTTGTATCGTGCTTGGAGACAATATTTTGCAGGATGATATAAAGGCTGCCGCTACTTCTTTTGAATTAGAATCAAAAGGCGCAAAAATATTCTTGAAAAAGGTAAAAAATCCTTCTAGTTATGGAGTTCCTACTATATCCGGTGATAAGATTGAAAAAATCACAGAAAAACCAAAAGTCCCAGACTCCCCTTTCGCTGTCACAGGAGTTTATATGTATGATTACCAGGTTTTCGATATTATTAGAGGCCTCAAACCATCCGGAAGAGGCGAACTTGAAATTACAGATGTAAATAACTACTACATAGAGCAAGGAACGATGTCTTATGACTTGCTGGAAGGTTTCTGGGGAGATTGTGGAGAATCTTTTGATAGTATGTTGGAAGCTTCAACTCTTGTACAAAAATCTGATCTCAAATATATAGATGACAATCTAGATATGCCTGATAGAATTCAGAGAAGTATTTTAAGTAAATCAGGGAGCGAACCTTCTGTTAAAACTTCGAGGAAATATCTCATTGAAAACGGGATGCTTTAAACCTGTTGAGGTTGTATTCCTAATGCTTTTTTTAACGCTTCTTCAGCATTTTTAAACTTAGCTATTTCTGTGTCTCTGACTTCCAAAAGTTTTGTTTGAATCTTTTCGTGATCTTCCATTATTTCATCAAATAATTTTCTCAGTTTTTCGAGATCCATATCTTTCATATCAATCATAAAACTCTTTAAATGCATTGATGAAAGAATATTCGAAACTTTTGGATTGTAGTTGAGTGCTATAAATGGAGTTCCTGTATTTATAGCCATTAAAACGCTATGAAGTCTCATCCCAATAACTGCTTTTGCCGACAGAAAAATCTTCTCAATTTGCGATCTATTTTCAGTATATTCGTGAACAATTATTCGATCTTTTTCTGCTAAAAGCGGAAGCATAAATTCTATTAATTTTTCATCTGTATTTTTCTCAAAAGCTACAAATTCAACCTTGAGATCGTTATTTTTATCTTGGATAAAATTTATAAATCTTGCGGTCTGTTGAAGATGATTTTTATTAACAGACGGAGCGTCTCTTAGAGCAAAAACTATATTTTCTTTACCAGGTTCGTGGCTTTTTGGCTGAGATTTAAAAATTAAATCTGGCATCTTGCAGGCCGTCTTCAAATTCTCAGGCAATTCATCATCTCTCAATGCAACCAAAACAGCTTTCCCAAAAATATAATTTATCAATTTTCCCATCAATCCTTTCTGGATTTTTGGCAAATTCTGTCCGTACATTATGAGAGGTTTTTTCTTCCAAATCACTGGTATTGCTTGAATAGTCCAGATCATTGTTCCCCTTTTGCTTGTCGGATCAAAAAGACCTCCTCCTCCGAGAATAAATGCATCACATTCCTTTATTGCTTTCAAAGTCTGCTTCAAATTACCTCCCAAAATCCCCCTCAAAAAAGATCTGACTCCTGCCGGAAATTTATGCAAAGATCTTATTGAAAACTTTGCGGTGGTGGAATCAGGATTGGCAGATAAAATCGTCAAATCAATCTCAGGATCCACCTCCCTAAGAGTTTTTATCATTCCTTCCAATATCAATTCATCACCAAGATTACCTGCGCCGAAATTGCCAGCAACGACTATCTTCATAAGTTTCTATTTTTAAGCTTTTGCTTCTTCAGTTGGAGCTTCAGTAGCCTCAGGCGCTTGAGTAGCTTCTGTTGTTTGAGCCTCAGAAGTAACTCCTTCAGTTGCTGCCTTTTCAGCTTCTTCTTTCTCTACTTTCGCAGCTAACTCAGCAATTGCCTCTTCTTTTTCAGCTTCTGATACAGGAGCTTCAGCTTTTACGAATTTTCCTTTCAATCTCGCAGCCTTACCGAATAACTCTCTCATATAATAAAGTTTTGCTCTTCTTACTTTTGACTTCTTTATAACCTCAATTTTCGAGATATTTGGAGAAAAAACAGGGAAAATTTTCTCAACTCCAACTCCTTCAACTACTTTTCTAACTGTAAATGTAGCGTCTGCGCCGTGTCCGTGAGCAACTTGTAAAACAAGTCCTTCAAAAATTTGTACACGTTCCTTGTCGCCTTCTTTAATTTTCTGGTGAACTTTTACTGTCATACCAGGTTGAAGTTCTGGTACTTTTTTCATTGATTTCTCCTGAATGTCTTTTAATGTATTAGCCATTTTAAAAATTTCTAAGTGATATTTAGGTTTGTAGCGTGCGGGATTATACTTACTTTATAGATCGATATCAAGGCGTTTTAATGGAATAATAGAGTCTTTGTCATTAATTATATCCATTACGAACTTATCTTTGTATTTTATTCTATATTTGAAGTCTTCCTCGGTCATAGTTGTAAATCTTACAGCTCTCTTTGTTCGGAGTTCGTTATTTAGGTAATTTGTCAGTTTTTCTTTATCTATAGGACCAACTATAACTAAATCGACAGAAGTTTCTTTTTCTATAAATAATCCTGAAAAAATTATCAATTTCACATCTCCAAAGCTCGCGATCGTGTCAGCAATTTTCGGCAAAGAGCTCTCGGCTTTCAAAAAAATACTTCTAAGTTCAGGAAGAAATATAAAATTTGGATTCACTGCGTAGTATTTTTTTCGGAATTTCATTTTGGACTTCAAAAGTCCCATTTTTTTGAGATTGTCCAATTCACGACGAACGGAGTTGATTTGTTCATCCAAATCGCGTGTAAGTTGGCGTATGAAGTGCTCTTTTTCCGGGTTGAGTAAGAACAACCGTAAGAGCTTGATACGCGCGCTCGATGTAAAAAGCCTTTTTAACATTTTAGTTTGCCTTTGTTTGCCTGATTGTGTGAAAGCAGCCCCTTTAAAACTGCAAAGTGTACACAAAAAGTATTCACTTCAAAATGAATGTATACATTTCTAATTCAAAATGCAAATAAAAAATTGTTCAACAATTTTATTTAGATGCTAAGGAAGCATCTTTTCGAAGAACTTTTTCAACAACATTTTGTTCTTCATGCGATTTAATTCTTCTTTTTCTTCGAGCTCTTTTTTGATCTTTTTCTTCTGATCTTCAGGGTAATATCCTACCAATTTCTCAATTTCAGCTTTTATTTCGTCGTCCGTTACTTCAATTTTTTCCAATTCAATTACCTTTGTAATACCCATTCTCAATTTGATTCTTTTTTGCGCCTCAGGCTCATATTTTTTATGAAGATCATCGTGAGTCAATTTCGCCTGTTCTATGTATTTATCAAATGGAATTCCTCTATGTTCCATATCGTGTTTCAAATCGTCGATCATAAAATGAACTTCTTCGTCGATAAGAGCTTCCGGAACTTCGACATCAACCACCTTCAAAAGTTCTTCAAGAAATTTATTTTCGCGAGCTTGTCTCGCTTCCTCTTCTTTGTGAGCGCGAATATTCCCTTCAATATCAGATTTGAATTCTTCAATCGTCAACTTTTTACCTGTGATTTTTTCGACTAATTCTTCGTTCACTTCAGGTTTTTTCCCTTCTTCGATTCTTTGAACTGTAACCTTGAAAACAACTTTTTTCTCTTGGAAATCTTTCTTGTGATAATCTTTTGGGAATTTTAATTCAAATTCTTTGGTTTCACCTTTTTTCATACCGACCAAATTGTCCTCAAATCCCGGAACTAGTGATCCCTCACCTACTATAACCGGGTGGTTTTTTGATGCTGTATTTGGGATAGCTTTTTTCTCTCCTTTTTCGTCCTTTTCGTTTGGTTCGAATCCTTCAAAATCAATTTCAACTCTATCGCCTTTCGCAATTTCCCTTTCGACATCGCTCCAAGTCGTAAAATACTTTTGCATTTCGCCGATCGTGTCATCAATTTCTTTTTTCTCAACTTTTGGCTCTTCTTTTTCAACCTTGATTGATTTGTAATCTTTCATTTTTACTTCCGGCATAACTGCGACCTCAGCTTCAAATTTAAAATTCTCGCCATTTGCGTCGCCTCCTTCTGAATAATCCTTTTTCGTATCTGATTTCATCACTATTTTTGGATGAGAAACAATCTGTAGTTTTTCTTTAATAACCGCATCGGCATATGCGTACTGAACTGCAATTTCGTAAGTGTGAGCGAGGATGTGATTCTTATCCACGTATTGCTCGACTATGTGCATAGGTGCCTTCCCCGGTCGAAATCCTGCAATTTTAATTTCGTTTGAAAAATCCTCACACGCCTTTTTTTTGTGTTGAAGAATTTCTTTTGGCTCGACTTCAATAGTGAGCGTCACCTGCGCCTTGTCTTTTTTAATTTCGTATTTCATTTGAAAATTTTTAAATAATTTTTGTAATTTGAAAAAAAGTCGTTGACATCTTAATCGTTTAGTATCTTTTAATCAACCCAAAGGTGAAAATTTCTAAAATTACGCTTGTAAAATTTTAAAAAAGTGGGCGGGAGAAAGTCTGGCTAAACGCCCATTGTATATATAAGGACTTGTACAGATTGAGAAAATTTGATATAATGATTTGATAAATTTTTATATAAGGACTTAAAGCAAAAACTAAAAAAACTTTGGGTCACAAACAAAAATTACAAACAAAAATATGAAACAAATATTCTTCAATTACTTCCTAAGCGGTGAACCGTTCAAAGAAAATAGAATGGCGTATCAAACAGCCGGGAATGATCCTGAAAATACTAAAGGCTTTATGGATGAAATACAGGAGATAGGTAGCAAAAAAGAAAAAACACAAGAAGCTAAAAGAATACAGGCTCTCACAAGAGCGGAATTTGACGCACAGAAAAAAGAGAATTTAAGACTTGCAGCCGCATTGGAAACTGACGGAAGTCCTGAAAATACCGCACAAGTCGATAAGGTAAAAGAGCTTGAAAAAGCAGAAAAACGTTCAATTAAACATATCGAAGAGCTAGAGGCGAATCTTGCTTCTGAAAATGATCCTCTCAAAAGGAAAAATTTGGAAAGTGAAATAAGAATTAAAAAGGAAGATTTAGCTGCGTTAGATATGGACTTGCTTAATAACGATCCTCTCAATATGGCTCAAAAAGCTAGAGAAGCAAACAAAATCCTTGATACAGAAAATCCTTCGTTGAGTACAAAATTGGAAGCTTTGAAAGGTGATATTGATGCTTCGAAAAAAGCTGAACAACCAGCCGAACAATCAGTAGAACAAAAACCTGAACAACCAACTGAAAAGGCGAAAGAAAATCAAAGGGAAGAAATAGAGAGAAAATTAAAAGAGAGACAAGCGACTTCTTTGAATGCAGCATCTGAAGCTAAAGACAAAAGAAATCTTGAAAAAGAAAAAATTATAGATCCTGATCTACAATTAGAAATTTCTGAAAATATAAAAAGAAACCATGTTAGTCCAGATTCTCTAAATGTAGATACACATGCAGGGATTCTTACCACTATGGATATTTTCTTGAATAAACTTAGCCTTCCTGAAAATGTTGTTATGTGGATGGGAAAAGAATTGGATTATGTAAATACTGATAAATTCAAACAAGATTCTGTGTCTATGACACCTGAAATGATTGCGGCTTTCAAAAATCCAACCAAAGATAATTTAGGTTTGATCAAAACAAAAAATGAAGGTTTCGTTTTGGCCGCCGAATATTTCCTTAATATTAAGGAAATTGTCACTAAGATAAGCGCAGGCAAAGAGGCTTACGCTGAAAATGCCGCTAAGACTGATAAAGAGCCTGCATTTACTTATACAACAGAAAAAATTCAGGGGATTGGAAGAGATTTGACGAATGCTTTCCATGAGAGAGATTATTCTAAATTAGCAATGTATGGAGTGGTTGCTTATGGAATTTACAAGCTATATCAAAACTCTTTAAAAAATCCTAAAGAAGGAGGTAAATTGGCATGGGTAAAGAAATGGGGACCTGTGCTAGCGGCTGGTTATGCAGCTGGATGGCTTATGTTCCCAGAGAAAATGAAAGATGTGGTTGGACTTGGTAAAAACATTGATTACAAAGGAACTAATGTTGAGGGATTTGATGTCTTGCAACGCAATTCAAAAGGAACTTACAAAGAAAATATTGATCCTGCTGTCCTATTTAATGTTTACGATGCAAAAATCGAAAATGTTTTCGGACCTATAACTCCAGGACATTCTTCATATAATGAAAAATTCGCAA
>CAYURU010000002.1:13664-22971 GCA_964447085.1 uncultured Candidatus Peribacteria bacterium
TCTGCTGGTGTGGGTGGATTTTATGACCCAGACCTAGTAGCTCAGGGATCCATCGGTTCTACACTTTTGGAAACTGGTAGTGAAAGAACTGTAATACAAAAGAAATATATTGAAGAGTCAAAAAAACTTTATGCAACTATGTTTGCTATGAAGCGATATTATAAAGAAACTATTGAGCCAACAAATGGAATTTCTTTTGAAGATATGTTCTTAAATAATGATCCTAATAATAGAAATTACAGAGCAGGATATACAATGGGATCTCTTTACGATATGTTTAGAGATTACTTACCTAAAGAGACTGGATGGGCTGAAAGTTCAAACATTGATCAAGCTAAAACAGATCTTGAAAAAGTACCAACTCTCGACATTGTTTCACGAAGAGGTGTCGGACTTGGAATCCCAGCTACTATATATGACTACCCTATTACAATAAATGCGGCTCAGCCTGTCGACGGAAAGAATAAATATGTATTCTTCTTGGCTGGCGTCACTGATCCTGCGGAGAGAGTTGAATATACAGTTGGAGATGATGAAAATGTTTTGGCTGAAAAGTTAAAAAGTAATATTGAAAATAGACTTAAAAACTACCTGAAGGGAGTTAAATTTGTAGATCAAAATGTTCCTGCAATTCTCAAATATGAGAATGGAGAGTGGTTTTTCCCTGTAACAACAAAAGCAGAACATTTGATAAAATCTACTACCGGCGTCGTTAAATTAAAATTTGATGAGAAGGGAGAAATTCAATTAATGTTCGAAGGTCAAGGCATTACTGTTTTGACTTCAAAAGATTTACCTTCTCAAGATTTGAGTTTGGTTATCGATATGTTCATAGTCGAAAATGGTGCTCCAAAGAGTAATTTTGATGTATTGAGGGCAGTATCAAAGTACATCACAATTGCAAATAACAACCCTGGAGCAAAAACATTCGATATCCTTTTGTTTGGTGAAACAATCCATGTAAGTTCAGCAAATAATAAATACGAGATAAACACCGCTGATCAGCAAAGATTGATAAAAAACGAATCATTTAGAGAGAAATATGCAGATGCTAGAATTAACTCTAATGAATACAAGGAATATATTGATACTATCCGCTCTATTGTGGATCAAGTAAATTCAATGTCTTTTGGAACAAAGGTGGTCGAAGGTACAAAAGCAACTATGAGCAATTTCTGGCAAATGATCACAACTGATGCTTCATTTGGAACATTGTTCAACGGAAAAATCCCTAATAATTATATGGATATGACACTTGCTTCGCAGATGTCATTCTTGGAAAATTTATTGGCATCTGAAATGGCAGGAGCCAAAGACCTTGAAGGACTCAAGGGAGTTGAAGGGACTATAAAAAACAGATTCAGTAGAATCAAGGCTTTTGAGGCGACGATAAGAGATAATATACCTCAGGAAGCATTAAGTTCTGCTGCATTAAGAGCTTTTGTTATCGATCCATTAAGAGGCATGTCTTACAATTCCGGTTCATATACTCAATCAGTTATGAGATTTGAGAAAGAAATTATTACTAGAGTAAAATTGTCTGATGTGAATAAAGAATCCGTCTCTCAAGCTTCTAAACTTTGGGATGTCTATTATCATTTTACGGCGAAACTAGACAAACCTGAGTTGGATATCTCAGAAGAATATAACCCATATACAGGGGAAATCCCTTTCGGTTTAAAAGCTAATGCTTATTTAAAGGACGTAAGAACAAAAATTGGGTCAAAAATGAATCAATTTTTGAGTGGTAATTTCACTGGAGATTATCGTGATTGGGGTATTGAAGAATTTGAAAATTGGGATTCACCAGCCTTGCATCATGAAGTTTCTGAGAATGTTCCATTGGACTCGGTTGAAATAGGATCTGAAATTGATTTGGCATTTGCAAAAGTGACAAAGTTATATGAAAATAACAAGTACAGACCTGTTGTTCTCTATCTATACAACTCATACAAAAATTCTGGCTTTGGAGATCTCGTCTCACAGGTGTCCGCGGGTACAGATAGAACCAGTCAATTTGTTTTCATAAATGACTTCGCTGAAAAATTTAAAAATGAATGTGATAGAGCTATAAAACAAGCAATAGATGATAAATTGGATTCCAGAACTAGTTGGATAGATAGAATTCCTGTATGGGCAGAGAAATATTTACCTAAAATTTAATTAACATGGGAGATATTATTAAAAATATTGGAAAGGTGTTTCATGACACGACTGAAGTAGCCGGAGATGTAACAGAGGTCGCAGTTAAACTTATATCTACTGTTGATACAACCTTGTCTGGGATACTATCTCTCAACGGTAAAGTATATGATAAACTTGTTGATTGGACAGCTAAAGATCCATTGGCTCATCCAAATGTAGCCGAACTAAGCTTTGATCCAAACGACCCCCCTAAAGGGCAAGAGGTTGAAGCTGGTCGTAAAATAGATGAATGGAGAGAAGCCTATGTTAAAGATAAAGATAAAATAGATCCTTTGTTTACTTGTACAAATCAGATTCTAAAGAGAGCTACAGCAATGAATGAGAGAAGAATTAATGATATAAAAACTAAAGAAGATGAATTAAACAAAAAAAGAGAAAGCCTTTCAGGTCTTCGATATCAAAATCAACGTGAAATTGTACAAAAAGATTCGTTAAGAGAACGTTTGGCTAAAACTGAAGCAGAATTAGCCAAAAGACTTAGATGGAGAATGTCTATGGTGTCAAACGGGCAAGATACATCCGCAATAGACCGAGACATAGCAATTCTCATTCAAACTGGAAAAAGTATTAATCAAAGTCTGGCAGGTTTTGCGAATTCTGAAATTGATAAGGAAGACACAGAGATTCTTAAAATCCAAGAAGATTTAAAAACTCTTTATACTAAAAAAGTATCTTTTACTACTAACGAATGGGCAAGATATTCGGTAGTTTTTTTCAGTATTATAAAGGGACAGAATAATGATATTGATTTGGGTACAATCACAACAAAAGAGGTCCCAATAGAACAATTTATTAAAAATATACAGGCGCCTTTTGATAAAATAAATAAACTAAAAAATGCTATTTCAACTCAGATTACTCGATGCGACGCTAAAAAGGCCGAGTTGATAAATAGAATTACTCCACTTAATAAACAATAATTAATATGACACCACTAAATTCAGAAAGCATTAAAACTTTCAAAGAAGAAGTTGCCACCCTTAATAAAAAGAATAATTTTGATGTCGCAGATTGTGACAATGTTTACGGCGGGCTTGAGTCTATAATATCTCAATTCGAAATGACTGAGAATGACCCTGTTAGAAATAATATTGAGTTGCAAACTCTTGAAAGGCTTTTAAAAAGTTTGGAACACATAAGATCTGAAATGCTAGAGAGTGATCCTTCTTCTTATACCCTGGAAATATCAGGGTTGTTAAAGGATCTTTATGAAACCCTTGTATTAATTGAATCAGATTTGGACACCAAGAAATTAAGAATAACTGTTCCTAAGTTAACATCGTATTTGATAGAACTTGAGAAACATATGGTTATAGATAATCCTGATCAACGCAATTGGTCTTACCGTCATCGTGAAATGATCAAGCTTTTCGACAAATATGATAATTTTAAGAAGGCTATGGATTCAAAAGAATTCTCAAACCTCCAAATTGCTCAAATCTTTAAAACTCTTTCTAAACAAGAGCAACTTGATTACTATAAGAAACTTGTAGAAGTGGGTGAAAACGTGGGGTATCTCTTGAAATCATCACCATCACCTGAAAAGAAGATGTTAAATAAAGAATCTTTTCTTAACTTATCTCCAATAGATGAATTAAACCTCATAATTGGTGAAATTTCAACCCTTCCTATCGAAGAAGTAGAAAAGTTATTGGGAGAGCAAATTCCTGACGTTGTTACTGAAAAAACTCCAGAAGAAATTGAGAAAGACAGGAAGTATGACCTAAAAATTTCTCAATTGGAATATTTCACATACATTTTGGAAGCCAAAAGAGAATATTATACAAGAGCGTCTGGTTATTTATACTATAAACGAGATCAGAGAACATCTGAAAAGAATGTTTTAGAAGGATATGAATTCCTAGGGATGACTCAAGAAGAAATAGGAAAAGCACGCATGAAAAAAGCCGGAATCGATGATTTTTTAGAGCCAATGTCGTACAATAAAATAAAACCTTCAGATTCAGAATCAAAGCTTAGAGGAATCGATCTCATTATAGTTTCCTTGAGTGAGAATCCAGATCTCTCCTTAGAAGATGCTTTAAAACAACATGGTTATGGTTATCTAATGGAGTATTTGAACGAATTTAAAATTGATATAGATTCAATAAAAACCGAAAAAGATCTTGAGAAATTTAAGTTTCCTCTTCTGAACCACTTGGATGGTTTAAAAAGTTATGATTTAGTCAGGGAAATAGGTTACAACAATATAAAAGATGATTTAGATGCTTATAGCAAAGAAAAAAAACTTTTCGATATTTCGACTTATATTGATTTGAATACACATGAGGGATATGGACAGGGAGCGACAAAAGTAGATCCCGAAATGACAGGCCGTTATTTCCCTGAAAAAATTGCTACTAACGAAGTCCCCGTAAACCAAGTGCTTTGGAAACGAGCGTATCAAAATGTAATTAAAAGTGGTGTTGGAATCGGGGATTACGGTATTGCTAAGTTAGAGAATCAGGTATTACAAAAATTCAATGAAATGCAAGTCGCCTTGGGAAAAGAGCTTAAAAAACCAGATGGAACTCCTTTCACTAGAAAAGATGCAAAAGCGGTCGCTTTGTCAACTATGAATAAAATAGTCTACAAAGAACATGAAAAATTGAGATATAAAGACATTTTGGAAAAAATGTATAAAGATAAAAATGCGAAGATCAATCCTGACAAGTTAGAAACATTTAAATATCTTTATAGTTATGAAGGATTTACAGGTTTGGGAATAGGAAAACCTGAAACACAAGATTTTCTTATTGATTTTGGACATGAAGTAGCAATAACCCTTGCATCTATGCTAGTCGGAACCGGAGCTGTCAATATTCTTGCTAAAGCTGGAAATACTCTTTCAAAAGTAGGGAAATTAGCTAAAATTGCTAAATTTTTTAATCAGCATAAAAGAATTACCGCAATTTCTTCCGTGGTAGCTAGAAATTTTACAGAGGCTTTGATATTTGAATCAACCTATAATCTGGCTAAGGGGGAAAATTTGTTCCATAAGGATCGTTGGTTTTGGGATGTTTGTTGGTCGGCCTTAACTTTCGGCGCTCTTTCAGGTGTTAGCAAAGGGGTTAACAAAGCAACAAAAGCAGTTTCCAGCGCTGTTTCCGCTAGATTAATTACCAAAACACCAAAGTTAATAAATTTAATTAAAAGAGTACCTAAAAATGCTCAGAAAATTGTCAATAATTGGATTATAAGCGGAAATTTTGAAGCTATAACATTACTTTTGATCGGAGCCGTGAAAGAGGGCATTATTACAATCAACTGGAAATCGGATGATCTTCTAGCTGAACTCAAAGCTTATGGTCTTAATTTTACTGGTGATTTAAAAGAAAAGTTTTGGCAAACATATGCAACTGTAATTGGATTAAAGGGGGGAAGAGAGCTTGCTGATAAGGCGGTTCCACGAAAGCCATCTACACCTAACGGGACACGTGTTCCTCGACCAAAAACTGGTCCGAATGCAAAAGGAAAAAACGCAGATGTAGGGGAAAAAATGAAAAAACAGTCTGCTATAAAAAAAGCTGCGAATTTCGAAGCATTGTTTAAACTCTTTCCTAATTATAGATCCCTTGAATCAACTTTAAAAAGAGCCGGCCTAAATCGTCAATGGCTTGAAGCTAGTCTTATGGATATAAAAGACCCAATAAAAAGATATAATGCCATAAGGAAAATATATCAAGTAATCAAAGCGGAAACCGCTGATCAGAAGAAAATCGATCCAAGAAATTTATTGGAAAAGCTTAAAAAAGCTGAGGATGTTACAACCGCTACCGCTCTTGAAGTTTTATTTAAAATTTACGGATCTCAATTGAGATTTGAACCTGCGGAAATTGAAAAAATGTTTGGCAATAAGAATACCGCTTTTGTTGCCGGAGAAGTTTTGTTAAAAAACATGAATGCGCCCGAATATGTTAAAAAATTCGGAGCTTATTTGGAAACAAAACTCCCAGCTATTGAAACACAACTTCGATCTTTGTTTGCTAGGGCATTGAATGGAATGGAAATGACAAAAGAAGAGTTGTTAAAAGTGAGTAAATACATTGAAAACAATCCAATACTGAAAATGATCGACGTCTTAGCAAGTACCGGAGGAATAAAAAAGTTAATAATGGAAACAAAAGTTGGAAAAGTTTTGACTACTGGGATTACTGGTACATTGACCCTCCTGTACGCTCAAACAGCTCAAGCTGGGACTCTTGGAATGACAATCGCTGGAACTGCTGTAGAGACTGCCTTTAATATTGGAGTAACAATAGTGCCAACTTTAGTCTTAGTAAACGCGACTTACGGATTATTAAAAGGAGCCAAATTGCGCAATAAGGCAGCAAATAAAGCAAGTATTGCAGCTTATTCAGCAGAAATGAAAAAAACACTCTCTGATAACGAAGCGGCTTTTAGGAATGTTTTTGGTGATACAGCTTTTGATGAGATGATGGCTTTACAAGGACAAATAGGAACTGGTCAATTTATAAATATCCCTTATTTTGGAGAAGTCCCTAAATTGAATATTAAAAATTTTAGAGACATTTTCAAAACAAAATCAGACAGAACTACACTGATTGGAAGATTGGGACTGTTAAGAATGGTTAAAAAAGACAAAAGACCCGACTTCGAAAAACATTCGAAACAGTTCAATGCGGATCTCGAAGCTTTCGTAGATGCTCTTAAAAAGCTTTCAAAAAATTCGATAGATGAAATACAAAAAAAAGAAGCGGAACGACTTTTCAAAACACTCACAGGGGAAGTTAAAGTTGAAATTAGTGAGGAGTTAAAAACGGATCTAAAATCGCTTGATACTCTGGCATCTGAGCTAAAAAATGGGGACCCAAAAAAACCAGCTTATAAAACATTAGTAAAGAATTTCGATGCTATGAGGGATCGTATTTCTGGTACTAATCCAATATTATTAAAAGATTTTGAAGTTTTTAGAAAAGCAATTTTTGCTTTAAGGGATAACCCTACTAATGCTAATATTAAAGCGAGAGATCTAGCGTATACAAAATTAAAAACAGACATTGAAATTATAAAGGGAACAACTTCAACAATTCCAGGATCTTTTTATCAACTTTTTGAAGGTTTCGATCCTAATATGGGAAATACACAAAGACGAATGTTAGTAGATCAGGGTTTGGAGGGTTTATGGCATATACTTAGAAATGATCCTATGTTCAGAAAAAACGTTCGGAAAGGAGAGTATTATTTTTATGAAATTGAAAAAGTGCTACGAGAAGCGGCGGCAAATACTAACCCAGCGGACAAATATAAGGTTTTGAATATTCTTGGATCTATAGCAAAATATATCGGTAGAGATGCATTAAAACACATCGCTTTGGGAGTCGCAATTGTGCTTTTTGCACTCTATTCTTACAACGAATACGATAGTGAAGAAAACATCCTACAAAGAGCGCAAGAAGGAAAATTTAAGGGCGAAGTTGATAGCATAAAAATGCGTCCTGAAAATAAAAATAAGGATTCTATTTACTTTGCAGATCAAAAGGGCTTTGAGAAGTTTCTTAAAGAGAACCCTGGAACTGAAGTTGCTATCGCATATGACAAATTAGATCGTGGCAATAAGAAAAAATTCTTCCAAAATTTTAGAATAGCGCCCCCTCCTCCTGCAAATAAAGACACTAACAATAAGGGACAAGGCAAAGGTCAAAATGAAGGCGTAAACACTAATGTAGAAGTAGTTCCTAAGATGGATCTAGCTGGACTTGAGGGGCTATATGGTACAAATATAACCTCATCTCCAGTTGTTAAAAAATACTCGGAATTACCAAGTGATGCAGTATCGGATTTTACAAAACTAAATGAAGTAATTATGAAATACTGTGAAGCTCTTAAAAACAACTTAAGATCTGAAGAAGTTGATAAATGGTTCAATGTTTATTTTGAGGACCCAAAGGTAAAAGAGATGTTATTAAATAAAATATCAGAAAAATTGGATACTTTGTAATAATAATTAATATTAAATTTATGTATAAAAATTTATTTTTCGAAACAAGATTTGTTCATTTTTCACCAGGTAATTTGCCTGAAAATTCTGGCGATGCAAACAAAGAAAATGAGAAAAAAAATATTGAAAATGCTGTAAAGGAAGCTAGGACTGAATTACAATTAAGCGAACTTCCTTCGGCCGAAGAAACTGCTCTTGCGAAAAAAATAGCTGATGCCTCGAAAGAAGACGACATTGAAATAGCAGATGTTTTCAAAGCTTTGAATTATGACCTAGGAAAAGCTGATACATCTATCAACCTCCCTCTTCTAGAAAAGATCAATCAACTTAGAGAACAAAGTGATAAAAACACTCATTTTGTATATTTGGGTGGCACAGATTCGACAAGTTATTCTCCTAATAATAAATCAGACAGTTGGCATGCAGAAAAAAAATATGCTTTCAGCAAACTCTTAGAATTATCAGCCGCTCAACATATAGTTCCGCAAGAGATGAATGATAAATTAAATGATGCTTCTACTCGAAAAATAATTGAAGACTATATAAGTTCCACTGAACCAAATAACTATTTCAAAAGTTATCAAAAAGAATTCTTACCTGGTGGTGGTTTATTTGATCTAGCGCTCGCATTACAAAGAGCAAATGACATTAAGAAAAAAACAAATTCAGGCAAAGAGATAGATGCAAATGATTATGTTTATCTTGATATTCAAAATGTAAACGCCGGAGAAGATTATAGAAAATCTTCTATTAGATTGATGACTATTCCTACTCAAGAAGTAAATAAATCTCCTGCACCAGTTGAGCCTGCTCCTGCACCAGTTGAGCCTGCTCCTGCACCAGTTGAGCCTGCTCCTGCGCCGGTTGAGCCTGCTCCTGCGCCAGTCCAACCTGCTCCTGCGCCTATTAGGCCTAAGGAACAAAAAGAAACTCCTTTGCCCGATTTAACTTGCGACATGGTAAAAGATCCTACATGCATTAACTCTGCAAGAAATCTAATAGGATCTCCTGTTGACGTGAGTACGACAAATAAAGATTCGTCAGAAAAAAAATCTAACAAAATAACATACTGAAACAAATGAAACAGAAAGTTTTTACACTATGGACAGCTTCGCTCATCAGCGCAACATCCATGGCGCA
>CAYURU010000003.1:0-3316 GCA_964447085.1 uncultured Candidatus Peribacteria bacterium
AACGGAACTCTAAAACTTAAATCATCTAAAACTAAAAAGAAGTAACAATGGCAGAATTTATACCACCAACATTAGCATCTGAAACAATATTCCATATCGGAAGTTTTCAGGTTAGAAATACACTTCTCACATCATTAATGGCGATGGCTGTGATTATTATTGCGGCACTTGTTTTGAGAAGAAAAAAATATGCTATGATTCCGGGCGGATTCCAAAATTTAGTTGAAATGCTTATAGGAGGAATATTTGGTTTCTTTGACGGAGTGGTTGGTGATACGAAAAAAACGAAGAAATTTTTTCCATTAGTCGCTACGATTTTCTTTTTCGTTTTAATTTCAAACTGGATGGGATTACTTCCAGGATTTGGTAGTATCGGACTTTGGGAACATCATCATGGAGAATTAATTTTAGTACCACTTTTTAGATCTACATACGCAGATGTAAATATGACATTTGCTATTGCAGCGATTTCAGTTATTGCGACTCAGATTTTTGGCTTTTCAATGTTGGGATTCAAAGGCTACGGTGGAAAATTTTTCGTAAATCCTCTAAAGAATCCGGTTGGTTCATTCGTAGGTATTCTTGAGTTGATGTCAGAAGTTTCAAAAATGATTTCGTTCACCTTCCGTCTATTCGGTAACGTTTTTGCGGGAGAGGTTCTTCTATTAGTTATAGCGTTCTTGGTGCCGTTTATTGCTCCGATCCCATTCTATGGCCTAGAAATCTTCGTAGGCTTCATCCAGGCACTTGTATTCTCGTTCTTGACCTTGGTATTCGTAAAGATTGCCACAACAAGTCACCACTAAGACGAAGATAAACGAACGAAATTAAAAACCCCCTCACTCGATTTATATAAATTGACAATTTTTGGTGAAATGTTAGGATGAGCCCTTAAAATTTCAATGAATGGAGCAAATAGGAATAATTACAGATCACGGAGAAAAAACGCCAAAAGGGGTTTTGGTTGATCGTATTGTACGAAAAGTTGAGGCGAGTATAAAATCTCTAAGACCGTTAAAAAACGGGACACATTTTATGACTTCTGTCGCAAGAGTTTTTGTTCCTGGTAATTATAAGTCAGACAAAGAAGTTTGGGAGTTTCTGAGAAGAGATTTAAAAGAGATGGGACACGCTTATGAATTTGATCCAGCAAATGTGATAGATTTAACGATTGCACTTCTTTTACAGGAAGGGAAATTTACAGATGAAGAAATAACTTTTTTGAATGAAAACAAAGTAACTATAAAAAAAATAGTAGGAGAAAGGCTTGAGAAAGACGGAGATGTTCAGAGTGATTTATCAATTGAAAAACCACAAACATTGGCAGGTAAAGCATACAAAGCTGTATCAGATGGAGCTCGTATTTTACGAAAGGTTCCTAGAATGATTGATGAAATAAGAGAAGATATTGAAAATGGAGAGGGAATAGAATTAAGCGCAATTATAAACGGAGTGGGCGACACTGGGGAAGCCGTGGATTTTGAAGGACATGAAATTCCATTATTGGAAACTAATATTTTCAAACTTATACAGCTTCCACCAAAACAATTTTTTAAAAAAGTTCCAGTTGTTAGATCAAAATTAGAGGAATCAGATCGTGTTGAATATTACAGAAGAGTTTTTAATATTGGCGGGGATATTACGGCAACGGAAATTCTCGAAGCTTTTGAAAGCAAAGAAGGGTCTTCAGCTCACAAAGAATGGGAATTTATGAATCAAGCTAATGAAGTATGGCAGGAAATTCTTGGTTATTACTTGGACGACCCTGCTGATATAAGAAGATACTCATTTAAAGACGATGTTTTGAAAAGTGAAACAGTGTTTGATTTATTTGCGATATTGAATGATTTACAAGAAATTTATAAAGAAGTACAAGGCGTAAAAAAGCTTCCTGAAGATGAAAAAGAAAAGAAAATTCAAGAACTAAATCAGAGACTAAGAAGAGTAAATTCAGCAAGAATTAAATTAATTTTATATTCAGTTATTACAAATATAAGAAAAAAACAAGAATATAGCAGACGTAATTCAATAAAAGCCTATCTGGATAATTTTTTGACAAACAACATCTTTACGGTTGTAGGGGAAAAAGAAGTTCAAATACCTGGGACGAGAAAGAAAATGACAGTATTAGTGGCTGAACTAAGAGATCCGGACGATCCATCAAACACGATTAATGTTTTATTATATGAAGGTGGCGATTCGGAAAAACCAAAGGAACCAAAATCAGGCGTAGTGAATATTAAATCTATGGCGAAAATAATTCTTAAAGAACTTTCAGAAAAAAACACGAATGTAAGAGACTTTTTCCGAATTACAGTTATGCCTGAAGATTCAAAAGATCTAAATAGGATGAGAGAAGTTTTACAAAAAACAATTGCGCATCCAAGAAGTAGAACAAAAGCGAGTATGGTCCAAAGAAAAGACAATCATAGCAGAGGATCTTCGTACAAAAAACTGGATATCATTAAGTATGATATAAATATAACTCCATATACAGCAGAATCTCGTCAAGATCAGAGAAGAGTTCTCCGTTCAGGATATCTTAGAGATATAAAAGAAGACAATGAGTTAATAAAAATGGGAGATGTCTATTTGGAAATGAGAACGGGAGCCATAGAAGACATTACTCCAGAGTATGATACGAAACACAAGACAAGTCACAGAACATTTTCTCAAATAAGAACGAGTCCGGGCTTCAATCAATTTCTTCCTCCAGAAGCATATGAAATTAATTGGATAGGGAGAGCAATAGGAGGATTTACAGGCATCAAAGAAAATTTAATGGAAGACAATAGAGTTTTGCCGGGACTCGTAATGCAAAGAACTCAACAAATAAGATTGTTGATTTCAAAAATATTAACTGGAGAGAGGACGGATTGGGAAGCAGAATAATTAAGAGAATGCGCAATAAAATTACATCATTTTATCCAAAGCTTGTTTCGCTTTTTCTGCGACTTTTTTATCAACAGTTATTTCGTACTGCATATTTTTCAATGCGTCATAAACATTTTCTAGCGTGATTTCTTTCATATTTGGACAGACGGCGAGAGGAGTCGCAGGGATAAATTTTTTATCTGGATTTTCTTTTTCAAGTCTGTGGATGATACCAATTTCAGTTCCAACAATAAAAGTTTTATCCTTGCTTTCTTTTACAAATTTTGACATACCGTTAGTTGAAAGAACCGCGTCAGAAAGCCTATTTGTGTCAGGAGTACATTCAGGGTGCGTGATTATGCGAGCCTTTGGATATTTCTTGCGAAGCGCTTTTAGATAGTTTGGAATTATCTTTAAATGAGTAGGACAAAATCCATACCAC
>CAYURU010000003.1:3326-19386 GCA_964447085.1 uncultured Candidatus Peribacteria bacterium
TTTCTTACTTCCTCGTTCCCTTAATTGCTTTTCGACGTGCGCGGCAAGATACTTATCCGGTGCAAAAATAATTTCATCAGCGTCAATTTTTTCTACAACATCAACTGCATTTGAAGAGGTGCAAATAGCATCACATTCAGCCTTCACATCAGCCGAAGAATTAATGTAACAGACGACCTTTGCTTTTGGATGTTTCTTTTTAAACTCAATTAAATCTTCTCTATTTATCATGTCAGCCATCAAACATCCAGCATTCAAATTTGGTAACAAAACGGTTTTTTTTGGTGCGAGAATTTTTGCAGTTTCAGCCATAAAATGTACTCCGCAAAACACGATTACATCTTCTTTCACAGTCGCAGCTTTTTTGCTCAAGTCCAAAGAATCTCCGACAAAATCAGCGACGTCTTGTACTTCAGGTCTTTGATAATTATGCGCAAGAATGATAGCGTTTTTTTCTTTAGCCAAAGCCCTTATTTTTTTCTGTAGTTCGTCCATTTGATTTATTTAGATGCATTGATTGTCCCTCCGCCAAGACAAGCCTGACCTTTATAAAATACAGCAATCTGACCGTTTGTTACAGCTCTCTGTGGCTTTTTAAATTGCAAGAAATACCCAGCCTTATCTTTGTCCAAAATTGCGTCTGAAAGTTCCTGTTGGTATCTGACCTTCGCTTTTACATTACACGGGAATTTGAGGTCGCAAGAAACAAAATTTACATTTTTTAGTCTGATAATGCTTGTGTAAAGAGCTTTATTTATTGGCTTATTACTGACAATAACTTGATTCTTACGCACATTGAATCCGATCACAAAATATGGGCCTCCGGACAAAAGAATTCCCTTTCTTTGCCCGATCGTATAGTAATAGATTCCGTTATGTTTGCCCAAAACAATCCCATTTTCATCAACTATATTCCCAGGCTTCTCTCCAATCTTTTTTGCTAAAAAAGATTTACGTAATTTATCGTCAACAAAACACAGATCCTGACTTTCTTTTTTTTGTACAAGAAAATTTAATCCTTCTTTTTCAGCCGATTTGTAAGTCTTTTCTTTTTTTATTCCGCCGAGAGGAAATAAGATTTTCTCCAGCCATTCTCGTTTCAAAAAAGATAAGTAATAAGTCTGATCTTTTGTTTTGTCAGATCCCTTTAGTAGTTGATATTCTCCAGTTTTTGAATTCTTATTTATTCTTGCATAATGCCCTGTAGCGACATAATCGCATTTTAATTTTTTTGCAATTTTAAATAACTCATCGAATTTTAAAAATCTATTACAAATGACACACGGATTTGGCGTTCTTACCGCTCTTAATTCATCCAAATAATATCCTATAACTTTCTTCTCAAAATTCTTTGAAACATCAAAAGTATAATGCTCAACCCCATATTTCTTACACACTGTTTTAGCATGATTTTGGGCTTCTATGTCACAACACCTTGATCCTTCTATCAATTTAAGGGTAACTCCTACAACCTCATATCCGGCATTAAGAAGCGCAACCAAACTCATAGATGAATCGATTCCTCCCGACATAGCTACCAAAACACGCCCTTTTTTTGATTTTAGACTCTTCATTAAAAACCCCTGTTAAAGCGTGTGGAATATACCAAAATTAACCAAGAAAATCTACTCTTCTAATGTGATAGTTTCCCCAAACCTAGGTATATTCACATTCTTATATCCCTCTTCACCAAGAACAGATTTAAATTTATTGAGCTGATCCTCTTCTCCGTGTACCAAGAAAAGTCCTTTTATGCCTTTTACTTTGTGAATATAATCGATTAAATCACTTCTATCAGCGTGCGCAGAAAAAGCGTCCATTGTTACGATCTTCGCTTTTACATTATAGAAATCTCCGAAAATCTTTATAGGACTAACTCCATCTTGAATCTTTCTTCCAAGAGTTTCGGCACCTTGATATCCAACTATTAAAACAGTGTTACGGAAGTCAGATATGCCGTTTTTTAAGTGATGTAGGATTCTCCCATGCTCGCACATACCTGAAGCCGAGATAACAATCATTGGTCCCGGTTTATTATTCAATGCCTTTGAATCTGCGGCGTCTCTTATATATTTTAACATTCCAAAACCGAAAGGATTTTCTCCACCTTTCAAAAACTCATCATAAACTTTTTTATCGAAACATTCCGGATGTGCTCTAAATACCTCAGTAACGTTACCTGAAAGAGGGCTATCTACATATACAGGGATAGAAGGAACCTTCTTCTTCTTTATTAGAATGTTTAAGTAATAAACGATTTCTTGTGTGCGTTCCAAAGAGAAAGCTGGAATAATTAACTTTCCTCCACGTTTGCAAACTTCATTAACGACATCAGCCAATTGAGTTTCAACTTCAGCTAAAGCCGCATGTAATCTGTCTCCGTAAGTTGTTTCGGTAATCAAATATTCAGTTTTTTGTAAGACTTGAGGATCTCTCAAAATAGGTAACCCCATTCTTCCAAGATCTCCGGTGAAAGCTACGGAAGTTCTTTTTTTAGTATCTTTATCATAAAAAATCATATGAATAAGAGCGGAACCCAAGATATGCCCAGCATCGTAATAACAAGCAACTATACCCTCATCAACAACAAAGCTTTGTTCATAATTTATTCCTCTAAATAACTGCATAGTGGCAGCTACATCGGTTTCGTCATATAAATAATCGACGACCTTTTGTTTTCTTTTTTTTAAAAATTCGGCCTCACGTGCTTGTATAAAAGCACTGTCCATTAACATATAACTACACAAATCTCTTGTCGCAAAAGTTGAATAAATAGGCCCTTTGTATCCTTTTTTACTAAGGATAGGAAGAGCTCCGGAGTGATCCATATGAGCGTGTGAAAGGAGTACAGCATCAAGATCTGAAGGATCAAATGGGAAGTTCTGATTTTTCTCAGCAGATTCTTCACGTTTTCCTTGAAACATTCCACAATCAAGCAAGATTTTCTTTCCGTTGAATTCAATTAAGTGTTTTGAGCCTGTTACCTCTTTGGCCGCTCCATAAAAAGTTATTTTTAACATAGGGAAGGGGGTTTAACGTGTTTGACGTGGGTGAACTATATCACGCCTACCTCATAATTTCAATAATGCCACTCCTTATCATCGAAGAAGTGTGTTCGTCATAGCCGCCCCATTTTATAAGTTTTTCGAAGAATTCTTTTCTTTGATTAGCGCTCATCAAGTAAGGCTGACTTTTTTGATTGAGCATAGGAAACAAATAAATTTTGTAAAAATTCTCGCTCATAACAATTCCTAAAGAAAGTTCTTCTTGTGTGTCATAAGACCAATATTGATCAAAAATAAAATTTCCGAGTGAATAAAAAACAGGGACTCCATTATAAATTTCAAAAGTTTGTACGACGTGAGGATGCGTACCAATTATAATATCCGCTCCAGCATCAACGAATGCGTGCGCCAACTCTATCTGTCTGTTATTTGGAGTGTGTTTGTACTCGATGCCAAAATGGGGTGAGACTATTACGAAATCGACTTTTCCATTGATTGATTTTATAACTTCGACAGCCTTATCTTTATCAAGTTTTGTAACAGCATCTTCAAAACAAATAAATGCAATTTTTTTATCATCAACTTTTCTATACACAACATTATCTTCGGAAATATTTAAAGGGTGCCCACAAGCTCCAATGCCATTCTCAGTTAGTTTTTTTATAGTATTATCCAGCCCATCATTTCGTTGGTTTAAAGTGTGATTGTTCGCTATTGAAAGAACATCAAACCCGAAACCGGAAAGCATAGGCGCCGTGTCTTCATTAAATCCAAAAATCATTGAGGTTTCGCTTCGCACACCATCTTTGTAAATAGGGCCTTCCAAGTTTCCAAACAGCAAGTCATATCCTTTGAAAAACCTATCATCTTTCCCTCTGATTAATGAAAAAGGATATTCAATATTTCCGCTTTTCTCAGACTGAATTCTTACATATCTGCCAAGCATTATGTCGCCAAGAGTAAGCAAAGTAACAGGCCTTGCTGTGTCGGTATTAAGTCCTTTTTTAAACGCGATATAAAAATGACTGGTAGTTTCTTTTATATCTTCAGTAGCTCCTACAGACTCAGCGCTATTAGTGTGATTTATTATCTCAACATCTCGTCCACCTTTTTCATACGCGAATTGCATAACGGTTTTTAACGAAGGCAAAGAATCTATTTCGAGATTATTTAAATTATCAAAGTCAAAATTTTCTATAACTGTTCTCGCCATTTCATCGTGAAAATTTGAAACACTTACAGGAAGATAATGAGAAAAATCTATACTGCCGAGAACGATGTCATTTGGTCCGGCAACGCTGGAAAGCGCGTTTGTAAGAGCATCTATATATTTCTCGTTCACTCCTCCTTTAATAACTATTGGAACTATTTTGGCTTCAGGAAAACTTTTTTTGATAAAAGGCACGAGGGCGGAAATAGAATATTCTCCATCAAAAGAATCTTTATCAAAACCAATATATCCGAGATTTAAATCTAAGATTTTATCAACCTTTGATTCATTAATATCTAAATTCCCATAAGGAGTAGAGTAGCCGTATTTTGAAACAGAAATAGGATATTTACCTTTGTAAGAATGGTTTGGCCCTAATACAAAAAAAGTATCTACATTCTGAGTCTCCGCTAACTCAATAAAAAATTGCGCGATTTTTTCTGGAAAAACTAGATGATGTGGGAGAATTACAGCCTTTACAGTATTATCAAATCCACGAGTTTTCGAAGTTTTATTATAAGCGTTTTCAAAGAAATTTATATCAGCGACATAGGACGGAAAATAAAATTTTAAATCATCAGCGTCTGCCAAATCTTCAGCTGAGGTAAGCGTTTCTTTTATACTTTTATCTTCGACAACTTCATCATAATTTTTCACAGTGCTTTGTATCGCTATATACGAAAGTCTGTCCGCTCCAATGAAATAAAGTGCAAAAAATCCGAGTATAAGCATCAAATAAATATTTCGTTTTCCAGTCATTTCTCAGCTATTAATAAAATTAATAATGATATTCTTTCCCCTTCAGTATGCAAAAGCCTCTGTATATTTGCTCAAGCAAAAAGAATCTTATCATCTGGTGGGTAAAAGTCATTTTTGACAACGACAATAAAACTTTGGCGCTTCTTTTTAAACCTTCAGAAAGTCCATAAGCACCACCAATTACAAAAACTATATTTTCTCCGCTATCATTAGCCTTCCCAAGTAGTTCGGAAAACTCAATAGACGTGAATTCTTTTCCTTTTTCGTCGAGCACTACTAATAATGAATTTTTTGGAAGTATTGCCATTATTTTCATAGTCTCTTCTGCTACAACTCTCTCTCTTGGGACTCCGTTTTTTACACTATCTTTAACATTCACTATTTCAACACTACAAAATTGGCTTAATCTCTTTACCATTTCCTGTATGCCTTCCTGCATGAAACGATCTTTGGTTTTCCCTATTTGTATGATTTGGATTTTCACGTGTCTTATGATACAACAGAAGGCGTTTATTAAGAAATAAAAATGGAAAATATAGTTATATATACGGACGGAAGTTGTCTTGGAAATCCTGGTCCTGGAGGATGGGCGTGTATTATTTTGGAAGGGGAAAAAAGAACCGAACTTTCAGGCAATGATAAAGATACGACAAACAATAAAATGGAGATGACAGCGGTGATAGAAGCTCTTAAATTCTTGCACAAAAAACACAAAGACGATCTCCAAAAATTAAATATCAACTTTCACATAGACTCAAATCTAATAGTCCAAACCTTAACTTGTAATTGGAAAAAGAAAAAAAATGTTGATCTTTGGGCTGACATAGAACGTCTCTCAGCTTGGCTAAATATTAAATGGAATTGGATAAAAGCTCATCACGAAAGTGAGCTTAACAACCAAGTCGATGAACTTGCCAATGAACAAGCTCACATCGCAAAAAAGTCTTTAGAATAACTTTAGAATTGTCCAAAACACTACTCCATTAAAGCTTTAACAGCTTCTTTGCTCTTGAATCCCATAGATCTATTTACCTCTTCTCCATTTTTAAAAACTATAAGAGTTGGGATTGATTGAACGCCATATTTGCCAGCTGATTCTGGAGCTTCATCCACATTGACTTTGCAAACCAACCAAGTGTCCTTCATTTCTTCTGCAACTTCGTCAATTACAGGCCCCATCATTTTGCATGGACCGCACCACTCTGCATAAAAATCTACCAATACAGGTTTTTCAGATCTTAATACTTCTTCTGAGAAGTTTTCATCTGTGAAATGTTGAGCCATTGTATTTTAGTTAGGTTTATTTAGGCGATGAGATTTTACTCGCCGATGAAAAAATAGTCTAGTTATTTAGTTTTGATTTCTCCAAAATTTCTTTCGCTTGTTTTTGCCACTCAGAAACACTTTCTGCGTTAGCCATTCCTGAATAAGATTTCCTCAAAATTCTTAAATAAGGAAGCTTGCGGATAGCGTATCTAAAAGGCGAATTTCTCAATTCTTTTTTGTCTTTGTAGCAAGGATCTTTAGTGAAGTTTAAATTAACTAAAGACTGTTCTATTTCGAGAACCTTGTCGGCAACTTTTTCGGATGGAAGTCCTTTTTCAATAATAATTTTGAAAAAGAATGTGTCGTGTGCGCCTTTTGGATTAACAGGCTGATCTTCGTCGATCCATTTATTCAAAATACAGAAAACAACAGTATTGTATTCTGGTAATGCATACATTAACCATCTCACGAATCCTTGACGAGTGAGGGGATCTTTTGCAATCCCAAAATATCTTGAATATTCATCTGTCATTTTATTAAACATGTCGAACTTTTCAGCCAACACTTTGTCATTAAAAAAGAATTCCAAAACTCTATCAGCGAGAGCCTTATCCATCTTTTGAATTTCTTTTAAGTTAACAGTTTTTCCACCACGTAATTTGTAAGCTAATTTCAATAAAGTTCCTGCGTCAAAGTCATAAAAAACTTCTTTTAAATCTTCGTTTACTAATCTTTCGTACATACTACCGAAGACTTCATTAATGTTTTCCTGAAACACTTCGTAATCATTGCCCAAGTGCGAAATTATAGTGACACTTCCGTCATCCATAGTGATTTTCCACTGATATTCGTCATCAATAAATTCGTGAAAATTTACAAAATTAAAATTGATTCCAAAAGCATCTTGATCCTCTGGAACTATCACAAGTCCACCTTCATAAAGTTTCAATTTGCAGTCACCTTTATTGATAGGTTTACTGAACTTACTGTATCTATCGAAATACGCGTCAAATTCTCCTTTCAATTTTCCGTGTCGCATAAACAAAGCTTCGACAAGAAATTCATTTCTAGATTTATAAATAGTGCGTAAAAACTCTTCAAAAGCTGTTCCTATCCCACTTAATGTGTATTTAGCTTTAGCAAAAGTTATAAAAAACAATTTATCATTTCGATAATAAAATTCTTTTATATCACAATAATTAATCATTTCTCCCTTGTCAGTGGCTCCTTTTCCTCTGAGTTTGAAGCCTCTGTCATAAATAATGATCTCTCCTTCTTTTTCTATAAGTACCTTGTTGGCAAAGTTTGCCTTCTGATACTTCAGGTTATACGAAACCTGCATATTAAGATTGTTAAACTGAAAATAAAGTTAAGCCCTTTGTGTATTTGGGGGATCTGCGGGAGAACTATAAGACGACTAAGTAAAAGTGTCAAGATAGTCTTAAACTTGAGCGCGAAAAAAAGAGTATAATTATTCTACGTCAATTTAAATTAATTATGCTTAAAATATGAATGTAAATATAAAACCTTTGTTAACAATTGCATTAGTGACGGGATTGACTCTTGCTAATATTCAAATTCCAAACGCAGAGGCAAAAAGCTATTTCAATAGCGAAAAAGACATAATTACACGTGCAGAATGGGGGGCGAATGAGTCGTATAGATATTTAGAGAATAATGATTCAGAGCCGGAATTGATTGAAGTTAATAAAGAGTTTCAAGAAGAATTCAAAAACGAGTTGAAAATAGTAAAAACAGTTGAAGAAAATTCATCAGGAGATGTGTATAAATGGCCATATCAATATCCAAAAAAAGTTACAAAATTCATTGTTCATCACACGGCGACTACAAAAGATCTAGATAATCCTAAACAAGCTATAAGAAATATTTATTATTATCACGCAGTATCAAGAGGGTGGGGCGATATTGGCTATAACTACATAATAGATCAGGAAGGAAGAGTCTATGAAGGACGCGCAGGCGGAGATGGGGTGGTTGGAGGACATGCAGGGCCTGGAAATATTGGATCAGTTGGTATAGCAGTACTTGGTAATTTTGAAGAACAAAAAGTCCCACAAGCGGTAGTGGATTCTTTGGCAAAATTAATTGCAATCAAGTCTAAAGAATTTGACATAGATCCTATTGGGAAAAGTTTATTCAGAGGGGAAAGAGAGCCCAATGTCATGGGCCACAACAATGTTATGAGTACAGCTTGTCCTGGGAAAAATTTAAAGGCAAAACTATCCAAGATAGCAAAAATGGCAAAAAATATAATGAAAGGATCATCAACAAGTAGCTCGAAAAAAGACTACGCATATCAAGACAAATCAGCAATTTCAAATCTTTCACTTGAGGCTGGAGAAGAGAAGACGATTACTATTAAATTTAAAAATACTGGAAAATTAGAATGGAGTGAAAACACATATTTAACTACTTCTACAATTACTAGAGATACTCAATACTTGGAATTCCCTGATAAAATGGGGATCAGGTTAGCAAATGCATCAAATGGGATAACAAAGTCAGGTGAAACAGCAACTTTTTCATTCAAAATAAAGGCAAAGAATAAGAATGTAGAGATCGAGTTGGATCTTGCACCTGTTATCAACGGACGCAAAAAGCTGGGCGAATACAAAACTTTGTCGATAGAAATCATGGGTGGAACAGATGAGGCAACTACTCCAACAAAAACTCCATCAACGACAAATAAAACAGCTGGGACCGAAACGGTAGTAGCGCAAGCGACTGAAAAAGATACCTACAAAGCATATGCAATAGACAAAACAAAATCAGTTAAAAAAGCAGATTTGGAAGAAAAAGATGGAGGAACTATCAGAGTAAAAATTTCATTTACAGACGCTCCAATATTAAAAAGTGGAGAAAAATTAACGATTAAAAATGCGAATGGCAAAACCGTGAAAACGTTCACATCTGGGACAAAAATCACTCTTTCAAAAGACGGGAGATACTACAAGGCTACGACAAGAAATGATGAGTACAAAAGCTTATCACCAATCAAAATAGAGACTGCGAACGATGGAGTTATAGAGGTAGTAAATATGAGCAGAGTTTCTACATACAATTCTGCATATAACGACAATAAATTCAGAGGTGCGATCGAATATCGTGTGATAGACGGCGCAAACGTAACGATCAACGAACTAAAGCTCGAGTCATACTTAAAAGGTTTAGCCGAAGAAATGAATTCGACTCCAACCGAAAAAGTGAAATCAATAATGGTTGCAGCGAGGTCTTATGCAAAGTTTTATATGCATTACGCAGATAAATTTCCAGGGAAGCCATACACGCTCGAGGACGATCCGGCGACAAGCCAAAAATATCTAGGATATGGATTTGAAAGTCGTGCACCAAATATTGTGAAAGCTGTAGAAGCTACTGAAGGAGAAGTTATAACCCACAACGGACAGCTTGTGAAAGCTCCATATTTCAGTTCAGACGATGGTCGAACGAGGAGTGCGTACGAAGTGTGGAAGTGGAACGCACCATATTTGAAATCTGTAGATGATTCTTATTGCGATGGAAAATCAATGGCTGGTCATGGAGTTGGTATGAGTGGTTGCGGAGCACTCGGAATGGCAAATGCTGGAAAAAATTATAAAGAAATACTAAAGTACTACTACAACGGAATAGAAATTACGAAATTATGGTAACTTTAGCTATTAATACAGCTTCCAGAAACACGCAGATAGCTCTTATTGAAGACATAAAAGTCTTGAAAGAAAAAGAGTGGACTTCAGTAAATGATGAATCGGAAAAATTAATGCCGGAGATAGATAAATTATTGAAAAGCGAAAAACTAAAATACACCGATTTAGATAGGGTTGTTGTAGTGAAAGGACCTGGTTCATTTACAGGACTTCGTGTTGGAGTAAGTGCGGCAAATATGATTTCGTACGTACAAAAAATTCCAGTTTATGGAGTCGATACTTTTCACTTCATTCGTGCAAAAAATGCAGACAAAGACATTGAAGTAGTTGTTTTGCTCGCAGGCAGAAGCGAAATATATATGCAATTTGAAAACAAAGGCAGACCGATGATTCACAAGACGGAAGAAGCGGTAAAATTATTGAAAGAAAAAGGAATTAAAAAAGTTTCAGGCGAACTACTTTCGGATCAAAAAAAATTATTCAAAGAAATAAAATTTATAGAGCCGAAAAAAACATTTGGCCAAGCCATTCTTTCAATTGATGAAAAAGATTTAGAAAAACAAGATATTATAGAGCCTGTTTATATAAAAGGTCCCGGCATTTCAGCTCCAAAACCAATAAAATAATGTTATACATAGTCTCAACACCAATAGGAAATTTGGAAGACATCACACTTCGCGCGCTTCGCACACTCAAAGAAGTTGATTTGATAGCAGCGGAAGACACTCGTCATAGTCATATACTTTTGCAAAAGTACGAAATAAAAACTCCCGTCACAAGTTTTCATTCATATTCAACAGACGCAAAATTAGAGTCAATAATTAGAGAATTAAAAGACGGAAAAGAAGTTGCGCTGATATCAGACGCAGGAACTCCAGGGATTTCTGACCCAGCATATTCACTTATTCGCAGAGCGATTGAGGAAGGGGTGAAAATTGTTCCTATTCCAGGTGCTTCAGCACTATTAACGGCAATTGTTTCTAGTGGACTTCCAATGGATAAATTTGTGTATTTAGGCTTTCTTCCATTGAAAAAAGGCCGTCAGACATTACTAAAAAGTCTTCAAACGGAAGAACGCACTCTTGTTATTTATGAATCTCCTCACAGGCTCTTAAAAACTCTAGAGCATTTAAAAGAATATTTAGGCGATCGTGAAATTGCTGTGTGTCGCGAGCTAACTAAAGTTTTCGAAGAAACGTTGAGAATGAAAATTTCCGACGCGATTAAACATTTCACGCAGAAGAAACCAAAAGGCGAATTCGTACTTATTGTAAAAGGAGCCAGATAATATATAATTGGCTTATGGCCCCAACCTCATTCAAAACCAAGGGTTTTACTTTATTGGAATTATTGCTTGTAATAGCCGTAATGGCGCTTTTATCAATCACGGCGTTAAGTAGTCTAATGAGCTCTCAAAATCAGTTTCGTTTCAAGAGCGTTGTGAATGAAAGTGAAAATATATTACGTACGATCAGAAATTATGCCTTATCAAATAAGCCGGCTCCGACAGAGGCTGCTCAGCAGTATGGTGCAGTGATAGATGCAAGCGAAGGTAGTATTACAATTTTCGGGGATACGAATGGAAATGGTGCATATGACCCTCCAACAAACCCTCAAACAGAAGGCAAAGATCACTTATTCAAAACCTACACGATCCCGGCAAACAGCGGGACGTATGAATTATACAATGGGGATACTCAAGTGTCTTCAACGGATCCAGAGACTCCGGTGACTCTCACTATTTTTTATCAACCAACTACAGCAAATTTCTCAATATTTGAAACGGGAGGTGAGTCGGTATTTAATGAAAGATACGTCGCATTAAAAATAATAGATGCTGCTGATACAAGCAGATTTAATTATATAGTTTTATTCAAAGAATCCGGCAATCCGGAAGTGTTAAATACCTTAGATGATTTTCAGTAAAAAACAAAAAGGGGAGACGTTGATCGAAGTGATAACGGCGCTTACCGCTCTAGTTTTGGCAGGTATGGCGTCAGTCACAGTTATTATTTCGGTAATGCATTCCAATGCGATTTCAAAAGAATATTTAATAGCGCAAAATTTGGCGAGAGAGGGGATTGAGGGAGTTATTTCTATTCGCAATACAAACTGGCTGAAATATCCAAGTGATAAAAAAAATTGTTGGCTGGCACTTGATCCAGGCGATTGTGGAACCAAAGTTGTAGATAACGGAACATACATTTTAGAAATGGGCACAGGTTCATCAGGCTTTAAATTAACGAACAAAGGAACTAACGCCTTAGATTTAACAGCTACAGGAGGGGAAGACAATGCAACCAATGCTGGGTTTATAATGAAAGTTGAGGCGGACACCGGATTGTATAAACAAGGAGAAAACGTGACAGAAACGACAGAACCTCACAAACCAAACTTCTACAGAATGATAAAATTTGAGCAAGTTGATGTGGAGGATTTAAATAAATTCAAAGTTACAGTCACGATGCAATGGTTTACTAAATCACAAGTTAATACATACGAATTAACATCGATAATAACAAATTATGCAAAATAAAAGAGGTTTTACATTGATGGAGGTTCTTATTGCGGCAAGCGTTTTTGGAATGTTGTCGGTGATCGCAGCTACGTTCTTTTTGAATATATCTCAGTCACAAAGAACTACAGATAGTTATTCGGCACTATATGAAGATGCTCGCGTGATTATGGAAAATCTCGCAAACGAAATCCGAAATGGCACGGTGGATTATGAAGAATATTTCAATATTACAAGTGGTGATATAAAGTCGTCGCCAAGATATTACGGGACAAATCGTGGAGTATATGCGAGTAGATTTTATGATCCCGGGTATGTGTATAACGATGGTGCAGAGCCAGCCTCTGGAATCAATCCAGCTGATTTAGGAGTTAAATGTCTAACAGCTCCAGCAGGGGATCCGAAAACAGTGTCCGAAGTAGATTGTGATGATTCGGCTGGTATTTCTACATTCTCTCTTTCTGTAGATAAAGACATGGGCAAAAATCCATATAACAGCGTGGAGGGGACGGAATCGTCAGCGATGAGTAGTAATGACCAACCTGAGCTTTATTTAATTTCAAAAGATGGAAGGAACAAAACGATAGTAATAAAACAACAAATATCAGAGGGGAAAAACGATTTTGTATTGTCTGTTTTAAGATTAGTAGGGGCGGATACAGACAACAATGGTGTTGTAGATGGATTTTTCTGTACCACGGAAACAAAAGGGTGCGACCCAGCGATAGCCATAAAACCATTCGAAAATTCAAGTAAATTTATAGCGAAATATCCAACCGGAGTTTTCGGTCTATCTTCTCCGTTCACTCCAATCTCTCCATTTCGTAGCAACGTCAAAGATATTCATTTCATAATTACACCAACTGAAGATCCATACAAAGCTTTTGACGAACCAGGGGCTCAAATTCATCCAAGTGTGACAATAGTAATGACCCTTGAACCGTCTACCGAAGAAAAAGCGAAGCTACCAACCGAACAACAAAATCAATCAATTACAGTCCAAACAACTGTATCCACAGGGCTTACATCACGTCTAAAAACCTATCCGCCTACGTCAGATCTAAGATGGATAAAGGATGCAGTAAACCAAATGGACTAACAATAGAGCAATAGCTAAATAATCCTATCTCACCACAAATCCAACAATCTTTCCCTGTACGAAAATTTCTTTTACGACTTCGCCTTCTTCCAAGTATTTAGAAACATTTGAAAGAGCTCTTGCACCGGCCAACACTTCGTCCTTTCCAGCATCAGCAGGGGCGTCTATAGTTCCGCGCAATTTTCCATTAACTTGTATGCCATAAGTAATTACAGAATCTTTCGCCAAAGCAGGATCGAATTTAGGCCAGCCAGAATCAAAAACACTATATTCACCACCAAGTAATTCCCAGCATTCCTCAGCCAAATGTGGCGCCATTGGAGCTATTAATTGAACCAGAATTTTTGCTGTTTCTTTGTCGATGCCATCTTTCGAAACGAAATTTATAAACTCCATTAAGGCGCTTATAGCCGTGTTAAAATGAAAGTCTTCAATATCTTTAGTTATTCTTTTAATAGTCTTATGTAATAAATTTTTTACTTCGTCTGAAACAGCTTTTGCAGTAGAGGTTTCATTGGCCTCTCTAACCAAATTCCAAAATTTATCTTCAAATCGGACGATACCGGTAATGCCTTTGTCATTCCAATCTCCACCCTGAGTGAAAGGGCCCATAAACATCAAGTACATACGGAAAACATCGCTTCCATATTTATCCACAAACTCATCAGGGCTTACTGTATTTCCTTTTGATTTACTCATTTTAGCGCCATCTTTTGTAATCATTCCCTGATGTATAAGCCGTTTGAATGGTTCTTTGAAATCCACAAATCCAAGATGGTTTAGCGCCATATTTATAAATCTCGCATACAATAAATGCATGCACGCGTGTTCCGGCCCGCCGATATACATATCTACAGGAAGCCATTTTTTCGTGATCTCTTTGTCAAAAGGTTGTTTTGCATTTGCGGCAATTTTTTCAGGGCTTTTACCCATTGAAGGGTATCTCAAATAATACCAAGAAGAACAAACGAAAGTATCCATAGTATCGCTTTCGCGAGTTGCTTTGCCGCCACATTTAGGGCACACAGCGTTCATAAATGACTTACTATAATACAAAGGCGATTTGCCTTGTCCTTGTAATTTGAATTCAACATCGAGAGGAAGTTCTACTGGAAGATCAGATTCAGGCACAGGCACTTCTCCACACTTCTCACAGTAAATTATTGGGATCGGAGCGCCCCAATATCGTTGTCGTGACAGTAGCCAGTCTCGTAATTTATAATTCACAGTCTTTTTGCCGACACCAATTTTTTCCAGCCAGTCAGCCATTTTCGGTAATGCTTCACGATTGTTCATTCCACTAAATTCACCAGATCCGAACAAAATTCCGTCATTGGTATAAGCCGTGTCAAAATCTTTTGGATCTGTTTCTTTGCCATCTTCCGAAATAACAAATTTTAATGGAATGTCGTAAACGTGAGCGAATTCAAAATCTCGGAGGTCGTGCGCATCTGCCATCACGACTCCGGTCCCATACATAAGAGCGAAATTCGCCATATACACAGGGACTTTTTCTCCATTCGTGGGATTAATAACATCAACTCCAAGATAACAACCAAGCTTGTCTTTTCCGCCTTCAGAAGCCCTTTCTATCAGTGTTTGTTTATTTATTTTGCTGGTAATTTTTTTCACTTCAGCTTCGTATTTAGTACCTTTTGTAAATTCTTCAACAAGTGGATGTTCAGGCGCAATAACGACAAAAGTAACACTATAAAGAGTGTCGCAACGTGTTGTATAAGCAACTAATTTATCAGTGGAAAACTTTCCTTTAAATTCTGGAGCCAAAGCAAAATCTATTTCAACTCCATTGCTTTTGCCAATCCAATTTTCCTGCATAGCACGAGTTTTTTCGGGCCAGTCTAAATCTTTGTAGTCCAATAATTTTTCAGCATAAGAACTTAAATTGAAGAACCACTGTTCCAAATCTTTTTTTGTGACTTCAGTTCCACATCGATCACACGTTCCGTCCTGGACTTGCTCATTTGCAAGTACGGTCTGGCACGAAGGACAATAATTAACGCCTTGTTTTTTCTTGTATGCTAAGCCTTTTTTGTAGAGTTGTAGAAATATCCACTGCGTCCATTTATAATATTCAGGAGATGAAGTCATAACCATTTTATCCCAGTCGTACATCGTTCCCATACGCGATAATTGCTGAACCATTTTCTCAACGTTCGCCTTGATGGAATCGCGTGGATGAACGCCGGTCTTGATCGCATAGTTCTCTGCGGGAAGCCCAAAACTATCAAATCCCATCGGCTCCAAAACCGTATATCCTTTCATTCTCATATATCGTCCGTGACTATCCGCGGGGGCGAAATTATACCAATGTCCAATATGTAATTTATCTCCGGATGGATACGGAAACATCACTAAATTATAATATTTCTTGTCATCAGGGACATTGGAAACATCTACTTTATAAAGTCCGCTTTCTTCCCATTTTTTTTGCCACTTTCTCTCAACTTGAGGGGCATCATATTTCTTATCTTTCATGCCCCGAATGGTAATAGAAACAAACCTGTTTTACAAGTTAAA
>CAYURU010000004.1:0-12472 GCA_964447085.1 uncultured Candidatus Peribacteria bacterium
ACACCAGAGTTCCGGTAGTAGCACCACAAAGAATTACAAAAAAACTCTTAAGCCTGCTAACAAAATCCACAGATCAAAAACTGGGAAAATCTTCAGCCCACTTCACAGCAACACGCTCACCAACACGCATACCAACACACCCGTCAAAACCACAAAAAATCATCTGCGTAATTCACATAAACCACCCGCGTGAAATCACAAAAGAATTGGCAAAAATCTCTCAACTTCTTTTGTCAAAAAACATTATGCTACTTTCTCAATCAGTTATGTTAAAAGGAGTAAACGATTCGGCAAAAACTTTATCCGAATTATTTCGCGGACTTATTGAAATCGGAGTCAAACCGTACTACCTCCACCAGCTCGACCCTGCAATCGGCATTTCCCATTTCAAAGTCCCACTCAAAAAAGCCCGCGCGATCTACAAATCTCTCAGAGGAAATCTTTCAGGAATTTGCATACCGGAATTTATGATTGAACAACCAAAAGGCAAAGGGAAGATTCCAGTGAATTAAAAAAGCATTTTGATCCTCGTCAATTCCCAAAAACATAAAGAATAAGTATAATCAAAAACGCATTCATATATAACCAAAAAAATATGATCAATGTTGCAGACATTCAAACCTCTATGCCAAGCATAGAAATGGGAACTCAATTGTATTTCGCAAAATATTTAATCTGGTTACTACCTCTAATGATATGGACGTCTATCTGGAAAGCTTTCGGGTTATGGAAATCAGCACGCAACGGCAGTAAGCCTTGGTTTATAGTTATATTTTTGTTAAACACAGTAGGAATTTTGGAAATCCTCTACATCTTTGTCTTTGGGAAAAATAAAGGTAAAAAGAGTAAATAATACCTACAAAAAAATAGCGATACACATCAGTACAAATTAACTCACTCTTAGAGTTAAATATTTCTGTCAGATTCTTCGTTGTGCTCAAAAAAATCCGTATCATCTCTGTCATCCCAACCAACAGGTATTTTCGTAAGAAGAGAATTCGTAGCATTACGAATAGCATTTGCAGAAGCGCCTTTAAAAAAAGTATTTAGTTCATCACCAGACACCTTCCCTGCATCAACTCTAGCAATCCCTGCATAATAAGCAGTTCTGATATCGGCACCATTGACCCCGGTCGTTCCTGCATCTTCCCCTTCCACGCCATCCACTACGCCCCCAACATTTTCTAAATCATCCTTCATATTAATTTTATTAAAAATTGGCGACAATTATAATCTCGCTTTACATCAAGTCAAGAACTGAAACCCAAATCAAGCGCCATATTTATCTCCGTGGCCCGGAATAATAAAATCAGCCATTTCCAAAACTTCCTTGCGACTTTCGACAAGCGCAATTCGATCATTTGCATAAGGATCATCTTCAACTTTCGGATAATCTTTTTGCCAAAACACATCTCCACAAACAGCAACAGTCACATCGTGACCCATCTCAGAGGTTGAAACCAAAAAAGTAATACTATCGTAACTATGCCCTGGAGTTTTTATAGTTTTCAATCCGTCCCCGATCTCAAGAATTTTCTTTTCATTTGAATAAACGCATTCATCAGAGCTCCAAATTCCGTCATAATTCACACTTATCGCATTCGCAAACATTCCAATATTTCGGAAGTGATCCATATGCGAATGAGTAATTCCGACATGAGTCACGTCATCACAAGTTAAGCCCTCCGCACTTAAAGCACTTCTTATTAAATCCTGACTTTGAGCAGTTCCGGGATCCACAACCATTATCAAATCCTTCCCTTCGAGATCTTTCGTCTTAATCAAAGAAATAGTTGAACAACTCCCTATCCCTGTCGGAGAATCCTTCATCAGATATCCTTTCAATAAAACTTTTACTTCAGCCATAATTTTTGAGTTAATAAGTCCCGGACTCTATCTGTAATTAGTAAATTCCAACGGGACGGTAATACTCGGATCACTTTTCAAAGCCATAATAGTCGCTTGCAATTCATCGATTGATGAAGAAGTAACTCTAACTGTATCGCCTTGAATCACAGGTTTGGTTTTTGGGAATTTATCACGAATCAATTTAGAGACAATCTTTGCATTTTCTTGATCCAAAACTTTAACCAATTTAACTTCCTGTTTTCTTCTCATACCCGCCGCATCTTCAATTTCTTTTTTATCTAAATTTTTATGTGACAATCCTCTTCCAACCATCTTCTTTAGCAAAATATCGTAAAGAGCCTGAACGTGCATATCATTTGAAGCCTCCAGCCACACAACAGAATCCTCTTTTAATTCAATTTTCACATTAGAATCTTTTAAATCATATCTATTAGTAGCCTCTCTCACAGCTTGATCGATTGCGTTTTTCATTTCCTGTAAATCAAACTGAACGACTATATCCATTGAATGTGTTGATCCCATATGTTTTAAATTAAAAAATAATTACCAAAAAGCACCAACATTTTACAGTTGCTTTGAAAAAATGGAAAGAATAGAATCCAGGCCTCAAAATTTCAAACGTAATATCAGACACCAAAATCCAAGAATTCACAGCCAAATGGAAAAAACATACTCACACAATAAGAAAACACTCCCGATAATCTTACTCACGATCTTTATAGATATGCTCGGGATCGGGATTTTGGTACCAATTATGCCTCTTCTTTTAGCAGATCCGTCTTCGGAATTTTATCTATTGGGAACAGCAACAGCCTCAATGTCAGGAGACGGACTTAACGCAGTACAAAACGGATATATTTTACTCGGATTTTTGAATGCAACTTTCCCATTTATGCAATTTCTCGCAGCTCCAATACTTGGGCAACTATCAGATAAATACGGACGCAAAAAAATTCTAGGAATTTCAATTTTCGGCACCTGCCTATCATATATAGGATTCGCAATTGCCATATATATGAAGAACATTCCATTATTATTTATCGCGCGCGCAGTCGACGGAATCACCGGCGGAAATATATCAGTAGCCCAAGCATCTATCGCAGACATAACCGAACCAAAACACAGAGCAAAAAATTTCGGACTTATAGGCGCGGCATTCGGACTCGGATTTATCATCGGACCATTTTTGGGAGGGAAACTTTCCGATCCGTCAATTTCAAGTTACTTCAACGCAACAACGCCATTTTTTGTTGCAGCAATTTTGAGTTTCATAAATGTTCTATCAGTCACGATGATATACCGCGAAACGCATCCGAATAGAAACAACCAATTAAAAGTCACGGTCACTCAGGCCTTCCATAATATAAAAAAAGCTTTTGGATTCAAACACATCAGAACAATTTTAACTACAAATTTTTTATTTCAAGGTGGATTTACATTTTTTACTTCATTTTTCTCAGTCTCATTAATAGACAGATTTCATTTCACACAAGGAAACATCGGAGACTACTTTGCATATGTAGGGCTTTGGGCAATAATCGCGCAAGCAGTTGTCCTAAGACTCGTCGTAAAAAAATTCAAAGAATACCAAATTATTATGGTAACGATGATCACTCTCCCAACATTTATAGCTATGAATTTACTCGTCACTTCTCCGTGGCAATTACTTCTGCTCGCGCCAATATATTCAATATCAAACGGACTGTCGCAAGCCAACATGTCGTCCCTCATAAGTAGATCGGCAGGAACCGAAATCCAAGGCGAAATACTGGGAATCAACTCAAGCGTATCCTCACTTGCAATGACTATTCCAACACTTCTATCAGGATTCATCGCCGCAAAACTCACACCGGAAACTCCTATATTAGTCGCGGCCATTACTATATTCGTAGCGTGGCTGGTTTTCGTTATTTCATTCAAAAGAGGCAAAATCTACAAACCGGAATGGATCAAGGCTTAGAAACTCCCGAGTAAATTTTCAAGAAATATTCCAAAAAACTCTGTAAACACAATTCAGTTTAAAGACATCGCAAAACAAAAAAAGAACCCTTCCCGAGATTAAGATAAGGAAGAGTTTTCATTTCAGTTCGTATTGCGTTTCAGAATGTACGTTGTCTACGGCTTGTAAGGATCAATTTCTTTCTTTCACTCGCAACGTAATTTCGCAATATCTACGACCAAAGCTAGAATACACATAAATACAAAAAAACGCAACAAAAAATTAAAAAACACCAAAGTCAAAAACACCAAACCAAATTCCAATCTGTAATTCAAAAACCCTTACAAAAAAACCGACGATAAAAAAACGCTCGCCCATCTAAGTTAACCACAAATCATACTCCAAATGCAAACAAATTTAAACAGAAAACGGTTGAAATCGGCTTGTTCAATTGATAGTATCTTGCTCGCATAAATATTTATAACCTTAAAACAAATGTTGTACCTAGTATTTGCTTCCAGCGTACTCGCTTTGTTAGCAGCATTGGGCCTAGGGCTCTATGTAAACAAGAAAGCAACCGGAACAGAAAAAATGCAAGAAATTGCAGGAGAAATCCATTCAGGAGCAATGGCTTTCTTGAAAAGAGAATATAAAATCATAGCTGTTTTTATAATAGTTTTGAGTATAGTTTTATTCTTTTTAATCGATGTTAAAACAACTGAAATCAACGAAGGATTGTTTACTATGATAGCCTTTATTTACGGAGCAATAAGTAGCGTCCTTGCCGGATTTTTTGGAATGCAAATCGCTACAAGAGCAAACGTAAGAACTGCTCAGGCCGCTAGAAATAGCCTCGGAGAAGCTCTTGGGATAGCTTTTAAATCAGGAGCCGTAATGGGACTTTCTGTAGTAGGACTCGGTCTTATGGGTTTAACTGTTTTATTCTATGTATTCATAGAACTTATGAAATTTCCACATGACATTGCATTAAATCTTATTACTGGATTTGGACTTGGAGCATCATCAATTGCTCTATTCGCCCGTGTCGGAGGAGGTATTTACACAAAAGCTGCAGATGTAGGAGCCGATCTAGTTGGAAAAATAGAAGCTGGCATTCCAGAAGACGATCCTCGAAACCCAGCAGTTATCGCTGATAACGTAGGGGACAACGTAGGAGACGTAGCTGGAATGGGAGCTGATCTTTTCGAATCATATGTAGGAGCTGTCTTATCTGCAATGATATTAGGATTAGCAGCAGAAGAAATTGACTTAGGAGGAGTTTTCTTACCACTCGTGTTAGCCGCTATCGGAATTATTTGTTCAATTATCGGAACATTCTTTGTTCGTGTTAATAAAAAAGGACACATCCACAGCGCCTTGAAACAAGGATTATGGGGAGCATCAGCATTAACAGTTATTGCTTCATTTTTTGCAATAAAATACATTATGCCAGAAATGTACGTTGGCATTTTTATCGCTATGACATCTGGACTTGTTGCCGGAGTTATTATCGGACTTTTGACAGAATATTTTACATCAGGAGACTACAAGCCTGTTAAGAAACTCGCCGATTCAGCAACAACAGGAAGTGCAACAACTATCATCCAAGGATTAGCATTAGGATATAAATCTACACTTCTTCCTGTTTTATTTATTTGTTTAGCAATTTTTATTGCTTTTCATTTCGCAGGATTATATGGAATAGCAATTAGTGCTGTTGGAATGCTTTCAACTCTTGGTATTTCATTGGCAATCGATGCTTACGGACCTGTAGCTGATAACGCTGGAGGTATCGCTGAAATGGCAAAGCTAGGACCAGAAATTAGAAAAAGAACAGACGCTTTAGATTCCGCTGGAAATACTACAGCAGCAATCGGTAAAGGCTTCGCAATCGGGTCAGCTGCGTTGACCGCACTCGCACTATTCTCTTCATACGCAGTAGCGACAAAATTAGAAGTTATAAATTTAATAGATGCAAAAGTTATCATTGGTTTGTTTATCGGAGGAATGCTTCCATTCTTATTTTCAGCATTAACAATGTCGGCAGTAGGAAGAGCAGCTTTTGATATGATCAAAGAAGTACGAAGACAATTCAAAGAAGTCAAAGGACTTATGGAAGGAACTGCGAAGGGAGACACCGCTAAATGTGTCGATATCGCCACAAAAGGAGCCATCAGAGAAATGATTGTTCCAGGACTTATGGCCGTCATAGTTCCTGTAGCTACTGGATATATCTTGGGATCAACCGCTTTGGGAGGACTATTGGCTGGAGCCTTAATAACAGGAGTAATGCTTGCTATCTCTATGGCAAACTCAGGAGGTGCTTGGGACAATTCAAAAAAATTCATTGAAGGAGGCGCTCACGGCGGAAAAGGATCCGACGCTCACAAAGCAGCTGTTGTTGGAGATACTGTAGGCGACCCATTCAAAGACACATCCGGCCCAAGCATCAACATCTTGATCAAATTGATGACTATCGTTTCTCTTATCTTCGCAGGAGTATTCACCGCAAACGGATTATTCTAAGAAGAATTTTTAAAAATTCAAAAGCCCTGACCGAAAGGTTGGGGTTTTTTTGTACTAGAGTATACCGGTTTGTACCAGGATGAAATTTTCTACATCAATTAAATCTCACAAACCAGGAGATTTAATACAACTTTTATCGACTTAGCAGATCATAGTTTTTCTCCAGGGGAAATTTGGCAAAATAAAATTTTATTTTAAAATCATCTTCTTGTATAATCCGACACGCAACACTGTACAATTCAGCACACTGTACAATCCTGTAGAATTTAGTTATGAACCTATCTCAACTACAATCAATTCTAGCTTCCGAACCATCTTTCCGCCTTAAACAAGTGGAAGAAGCAATTTACAAAAACCTAATAAGCGATTGGGACGAAGCAAAAAATCTCCCGACCAATTTAAGAGAAAAATTAAAAGAATCTTGCCCGCTCACAATCAACGCAATTTTAAAAGTAAGTAAAAATAAACTCACAGCAAAAGCACTAATAATTTTGGAAGACGGAAACAAAATCGAAACAGTGTTAATGAAACACAATCCAAAAGAATTAAATTCATTTGTAGGATTTGATGAGGATAAATCTTCTCGCAACGCAATCTGCGTTTCAACTCAAGTCGGATGCCCGATGGGATGCAAATTCTGCGCGACAGGAACGCTCGGACTCACCCGCTCACTCACACAAGGCGAAATCATTGAGCAAGTTTTATTCTTCGCGCGCTATCTCAAAAAAACAGACGAAAAAATTTCAAATATTACATTTATGGGAATGGGCGAACCATTTATGAATTACGATGCAGTTATAGGAGCTATTAGAAAATTAAATGATAAAAACACTCTAAATTTGGGAGCACGAAGATTTTCCATCTCAACTTGCGGAGTAATTGAAGGAATCAATCGCCTCGCAGACGAAAATCTGGAAGTAAATCTAGCATTATCCCTCCACGCACCTACAGACGAACTTCGAACCAAAATTATGCCATCAAACCAAAAATACCCTCTCGCAAAAATCCTTGAGGCTATGAAAAATTATTACGACAAAACGCACCGCAAAATAATGTTCGAGTACATTATGCTAAAAGATGTAAACGACCAAATCGAACACGCCGAAGAACTCGCAAAAATCCTAAAAGGATTTAATTGTATGGTAAATCTCATCCCATACAACCTCACATATGCGAAAGAATCCGCTCAAGAAGTCACCAAAACATCTCCAACAACTTTAGTTCCCCTATTCGACCAAACTTCTCACAACCAAATCCATCGTTTCAAAGAAATCCTCGATAAAAACGGCATAAGCGCAGTCCAACGATTTGAATTCGGCCAAGATATTGATGCAGCCTGCGGACAATTGGCAGCCAAAGAAAGAAACTAGCACGCAAACAGAAAAAGAATAGAGGCAAAGTACGGGAAATAATCCCAAACCACTCCAAACCTGATTAAAGGGTTGACTTTTTCTGGAAAACGTTTATAATCTCGTCTTAACTTTTTCATCCAAATAAAATGAAATCATTGAACAACGATTTACCACATATAGGAGATGATGATGTTTATGTCGATAAGAATAAAATCGCATGGACATCTTCCAGTGTTGGAGCACGAAAAATTTGCGGAGTAGATCCGAAAACCATTTTCGACCGATTGCCAAAAAACACGCCAACAATTCAAGGAATAGCAAGAAACAACAAAGAAACTACATTTTACATATTATCTGAAATTCAACACGCAATATCAGATATATACGACGAACCGACAGCCGACAAAGAAGGATTTTTTATAGATGAACAAAGTCGAATTTGGACAAGCTATCAAAAAGCAGCAGAAATTTTAAAAGTAGATCCGGACACAATAATAAAAAATCTACCAAAAGAAACTCCAACTCGTTTAGTTAGAGAACAAAATCAACAAGGAAAAGACACTCACAAACCTCTCGAATTTCACCTATTCTCAGATATGCAATTTTTGGTATCAAACCTTGCATCAATCGAAATAGAAACGGATTTCAATCAATTTCACACAACAGTTGATAACGATACGGGAGAAACTTTGCATTTTGGAACATTAAGACAGATAGCAAGAACATTCAACGCAAGAGACGGATTAATTGAAGACATAAAAGATAAAGTCAGAAAAGTAGAAGCCAGAGTAGATGGGAAACATTTCACACTATATTGCCTGGAAGACTTTGAAAAAACAGAAAAAATAAGAAGAAGAACGTCTATTGAAATAAGAGTTAATAAAAACGGAATTTACATAGATGAAAACGGGTCTACTTGGTACACAGTCCCAGGATTTTATACAGCACTTACTGACGACAAAAAATCACGCCATCCAATCTCATCAATATTCTATCGAGCCAAAAAACTTGAACACAGAAATGCAATAGGATCAAACGGTCATGCAAACGGAGTCAAAATTTATAAAAAAGAAGATTTAGAAACAATCGTATAAATATCAATTAATTTCAAAAATGAAGGATCCCATAGAAACATCAATTGAGGTAGATCTAGAAAATCAGACGATTGACGCCTTAGAAGACAGAGACCAAAGAATAATCGTTTCAGATTGTCGATCTGCTATAAGCGAAACACTAGTTCCATCGGAAGAATCTTCACCAAGAAAAAAACTTTCACCTGAAGTTGCAACTTTAACATCAGAATCATTATCTCAAATAAAAGAGGAAATCCACAGACTTAAGACAACCAAAATAAAAAAACATAAATTATCAAAAGATGTACTGCAGATAATAGAGATCATTTTTTCAGCAACACAAAAAAACGAGATGATAACAATCGAAGAAATATCAACTATAACAGGCCGTCCACCAGAAGAAATTCAAAAATTTTTATACCAAATCAGAAACAGCCTTACAAAAAGCGAAGTTATATCAATAACACTTGGAAACGAGACATATAACAAATTTACAAGAGGTTATTACATAAAAATCAAACCAATAAAATCCATTTCATCATCCCCGCAAATTCCACCACCAATCATAAGTTTAAACGAAAAAGAAAGAGAAGATTTAATAATACTTTTAGAAAAAGCTATAGCCGACACTAATGACGAATCATATTTAAGAGAAATACTTTTAGAATTCAAAGCATCAACAGAGAATAATTCGGCAACATCAATAGATTTAATTATCGAAGCAATCAAAAAATCAAAACAAAAAGGTTCGTCAAAAATATCAGTAATAAGAAAAATAAGCAATTTTGCAAAAACAGCACCTGAACTATATGGCTTTTCAATACAGAAAACTCAATCTACATATCAAGCAATCCCGTGTAATAATCCGGAAACACAAAAAAAAATAGATGAAGAAAAAAAAGACAGAAGCCAAAAAGACCAAAAATTCATGAATCTTCAAGCAAGAGTTGAATACAGTATAGAGAAGTTTTCAAAAAGCAAAAGATTGAAAATTGAAACCCTCGCAATATTTTTAAAAGTATTACTTCAAACACAGTCAACACATATTCCAATATCACTGAGAGAAGCGGCAAAAATATGCGATACAAATATCAATGTTATAAATAAATTTATTCAAAAAGTACAAAATATAAATAAAGAACACCCATCATTACTTGGGTATTCAATAGTAAGATTAAATGGAGGATACACAATAGAAATAAATGATAATTATGAAAAAGATGACGAAAAGAGAGAGAATATTTACAGAGAAAATTTTCTGTATATGAACGATGGAAAAAGAAAGAGAGAGAGAATAAGAGAAAAAAATAATTCAAGCAATTCGCAAAACTTAGAAGATCAAAACAATCAGTTATTAGAAGAAATTGCAAAACTCAGATTAATACTAAGGCAAAGACAACAAACTGTAACTAGCCAACGAGAACAGATAGCAGAGTTAAAAAAAAGAATTGAAGAATTGACTTTTAAATTAGGCCCAGAAACAGAACTTAGAGCACATATATCAACCCAAGAGAAACAAATAAGACAGCTTCTAAGAACAGTGAAAGCACAAGAACTTAAAATTGAATCACTACAATTAACAGTCCAAACACAAGACCTTCTAATAAGAACACGAAAAAAAATTACAGGCATACAACAATCGCCAGAAAATCCACCATCAACTAATAAGAATACAACCCCACGTCAAATAAAAGGAACCGAATCCTCTATTCCGGATTCAAAAATCACGACAATACCTGTAATTTTCAGAATAAACAAAACCGGAAAAAACAATGAATACGAATGGATAGAAGCTGAAGACGAATTGCAAATCGTAGACATTAAAAACTCGGGCTCAACAATAAAACAAAGAATATCAACAGCCTGGGATATTACAGAAGAATCATACGATCCATATACACAAAAAGGAACCGTCGTAGTAATGATTAATGGAATACCATCAAAAATAACAATTATTCCACGACGATTCTTGACTATGGAACAAGACTAATACAAAGCAATGCCAAAAAAACGCCCAGAAACAATATCAGATAAATTAAGAGACTGCATAGTAAGCAAAGAAGATTTAAGAAATTCGGAAATAAGTAAAATAATAGAAGAGAATATAGCAAAAATAACAGGAATGATTCTTGGGGAAATTTTTTTAACAACAGCAAATTTTCGGCTTGCAAATCCTGACGAATTATTAGAAGAGTTTGGATTAAACCAAATTCAACTAAGAGAAAAAATATTAGAAATCAAAAAACTTTTAAAAGAAGGAAAACTACCTTTTCAAATAGGCAGATTGAATGATGGAAAAAACGGCCCGTTACTGGGATATTTTTTAAAAAGAGTCACAACAGTTGAGCCCCAATCGTCTGACTCTACTAAGACGTCAGAGCCTCAGGAACTTTTGACATCAGAAGATGTAGTAGATCACATAAGAGAGCTGTTAAGTAAAAACATTAGAGGCATGAAAATTGACCAAGAATGTTTCCCTATGCCATCTGAAATTTTAGAACAAACATCAGCTGTAATAAAAAAAATAGAGGAAGAAATCAATCGACTTAAAAATCAAAAAAATAAAAAACACAAATTAAGTTCAAGTACCATAAAAATCATAGAGGTTCTACAAGAATCAACAAAAGAAGGCACGCTTTTGACAAGAGAAGAAATAGCGAAAAGAACAGGGCTTCAAATAAATGTCGTTACTAATATTTTATATTTAAAACATTTAAATAAAAGCGATCACATCAATATATGCATCAAAAACACAAATCATCCAGTAAATAAGAAAATACGAGGGTATTACATCGGGATAAAAGAAAGAACCAACGCAGAAACAAATAAAACAGACGAAGCATTACACCCTCCTATAGCAACTCAAAGCGACGAAAACAGAGCTATCACAACAAAACTTCTAGAAACTGCAATAGCAAATACTGATAATAAAAAAGCATCGACAATCGCAATCCTAATAGCCTTGAAAGAAGCAAATATTCAAAATGGAAGCGTAACTCTTGAATACTGTGCTTCAAAAGGACAACAAATATCGCCAAGTTACAAAAGTTTAAAAATTAAAAATATACAAGAAGTAATGAAGGAACTGATAAAACAATCAGAAGAAATATTTGGATTTAAAATCATACAGTCAGGCAATAGATATCAAGCAATAAAATCTGAAAAAGAAACAAGAACGGGAGTGAAAGTTGTCGAAAAAAACGAAGTAGAAGAAAACATAGCGGAATTGATAACAAGAATCGAAAACAGCAAACCTTATTTAAGATCAAAAGGAATCAGCAAATATATGTTATTATGCGAATTTCTCAAAACTTTAATAAAAGCAAAATCTATAAATATAACCCCTACTACATACGAACTTGCAACCCGCATAAAAACAAACCCTAAGACTATAAAAAATTGGGTCGAGAGAATTAACAGCATTGCAGAAGAAGATCCATCAATACTGGGCTTCAGAATACTAAAAGTCAGTCGCAAATATTCATTAGAGAAAACTGAAGGATACGTCCCCCCTCCAAAATTGACCGACAACACTCCAGAACAAATGAGAGAATTAATTCAGTATAGTAAAAGATATTTTAGATATAAAGATGAAACAGAACAAAAACTTTTTGATCAATTTTTAGATATTATAAGCGATCAAAAAGAATCATTTAAATATGATGTAGAAAGATAGGGGAGGAGAATAGCCAAGTCGGTCAACAACGTTGTTA
>CAYURU010000004.1:12482-14373 GCA_964447085.1 uncultured Candidatus Peribacteria bacterium
GATCAAAAAGAATCATTTAAAGTTTCTCAACTAAAAGATCTATTAGGAATATCATCAAAAACGGCCGACATATTCATAAGAAGAATAAAGCAAAAAGCTAAAAAGATCCCAGAGTTACTAAATTATACATTTAAAAGAATTAGAAAAGGAGAATATAAAGTGACACCAATAACACCAAGAGAACTCCCTGGCAAAATGGGCGTTACAAAGAAAAAAACCGAAAATCGAGTCATTAGAGTTAAACATACATTCTTTATCAAATTAGAAGATGAACTCAAAGATCCAGTTCCACCAGTTCCACCAGCTCCACCAACTCCGCCAACTCCACCAACTCAAACAAACAACGAACCTATTAAAAATCCTTACGCAGAAATAATTGAAGAATGGAAAAAATTCAACGATGAATTGAGATTAAAAAGAGAGGAAAGAGATAAACAAGATGAAGAAAAAAGACAAAAAGAAGAAGAACGCGAACAACTACGCCTCTTAGAACAACAAAGAGAAGAAGAACGTGAGCAACAACGTATTGCAAAACAAAAACAACAAGAAGAATGTGATCAACAACGCATTCTAGAACAAACACAGCCAGACGAAACGTTAGATAACACATCAAACAATCCGGTAGATTTTGACACATTTGACGATGCAGACGATATAGACGATACAAACGACCAAGATGATCAAGAAGACACGGCCTTAGACACCCCTGACGAATCCGATATAGATATCACAGATGATTTAAACGAATATGAAAAAATCATTGGGGAAGAAAGAATGAGACTCAAAGAAGCATTGAAGGTAATAATACCAGGCATAAGTGATCCAACAAAAATAGTAACAATTCCTGGAACGTTTAGAATCAAGAAACAAAGAAAAAAACATGAGTACGAATGGTTAAATCAAGATGACTCTTTAGAGATACTAGATCTCGCAAAATCTGGTACTGCAGTCAAAATGAAGGCATTAGAGGCTTGGGGAATAATAGAACCAAATTACGATCCATCTCTAAAAACCAGCAAAGTAATTGTGATAATAAATGGTATTCCTGCAAGAATGACAACAATCCCGAGAAGACTTTTAGAAGAAATTGAAGATGAATACGAATACTAGACTTCCCTATCCTTCCAAACTCTACTTCCGACAGATTTTTCCTGCCCCTGATATTTTCCGCTGTACGGGACTTTAGCCGCCTGATCCATTTTACAAAAAACCAGTTGGCATATCCTTCGCCCAGCTTTTAATTTAATAGGGAGTGAATTGGCATTATAAACTTCAAGAGTAATTCGTCCTTCAAAACCAGGATCGACCCATCCTGCATTTTGAATAAATAATCCCATCCTTCCGATAGAACTTCTTCCTTCAACAAATGCGGTTAGGTCATTTGGCAATTTCACATATTCCTGCGTCGTCGCGAGAACAAAAGAATGAGGAGGAAGAGTAAATTCTTCGCTTTCAATTTCACGATATTTGATCTCACTATCCATAGTCAAAATATCCATAGAATTCTCCTCGACAACCAGATAATGCGTCCCCAGCCGACAGTCGACCGAAGCCGGCTGAATCGAATCAGGGCTCAACGGTTCGACCTTAAGCTCGCCTCTTTCTATCATTTCCTTCAATGTTCCATCAGATAAAATCACTTTAAATATGTTAAGAATAACGAGATTTTCTCACCCTCTCTAAACTCTTCAAAAGAATCTTAATCGCTTCTTGCAATTCCTTCTTCGTATTAAAACGACTAAGCCCAAACCTAATTGTGTTTTTAATTTGTTTGTCAGTGCGCCCAAGCGCTTTCAAAACGTGGCTCAACTCACCTTTTTCATTTGAAGCACACGCAGAACCCTTTGACGTACAAATTCCCGCAAATCCAAGATAATCCCCTAGCATCGTC
>CAYURU010000004.1:14383-17727 GCA_964447085.1 uncultured Candidatus Peribacteria bacterium
TTAACCGGGAAAGAAATATTAATATTATTACAAAGCCTTTTTTCGCTTCCTTTCGAGTCTCTTGGCCCATTCAAAACCGCATCAGGAACAGCTTTTAAGACTTCATCGATAAACATATCACGAAGCTTCACCATATCTTTTACACAGCTTTTTTTAGACAATTTCACAGCCTCAGCAAACCCAACAATACCGGAAATATTTTCAGTTCCCGAGCGCAAACCTTTTTCGTGTCCACCACCGTGCAATATCGGCATCAATTTAATTCCTTTTCTCACATAAAGCGCACCAACACCCTTCGGCCCGTGGATTTTATGCGAATTCAAAGTCATCATATCTACATTCATTTTCGCAACATCTATAGGAACTTTCGTGAAACTCTGGCACGCGTCAGTGTGAAATAAAACACCGTGCTTTTTACAAATCGCACCGATAGCTCGCAAATCGTTCACCGTCCCAATTTCGTTGTTTCCATGAATAATCGAAACCAATAACGTTTTATTTGTAATAGCTTTTTCTAAATCTTTTAAATTCACAAACCCATCATTATCAACATTTAAATAAGTAACTTCAAACCCCATTTCTTCGAGCCATTTGCACGAATTCAATACGCAAGCATGTTCGACCTTCGTCGTAATAATGTGATTTTTAAATTCATTTTTCGCAGATTTTGCCACAGTCTTTCCGGCTTTCATCGCTTTCCCAGCACGCATAGCTTCAGCGACCGCGAGACCTTTAATCGCGAGATTATTACTTTCAGTTCCACCCGATGTAAAATAAATTTCATCGTCCTTAGCAGAAATTGCCTTCGCAATTATGTGTCTCGCATCATTCAACGCAATTTTCGCTTTCATCCCAAAATCGTGAGTTGAACTCGCATTCCCATAATTTTCAGTGAAATATGGCATCATCGCTTTCACAACTTTTGGATCAGTCATCGTGCTCGCTCCATTATCAAGATAAATTATTTTCATATTGAGAATTTAAAATCAGTTTAAAGTTTAAAGAACCTTATAAACATTACCATTTTTTTTCGGAACAGCTTTAACTTTCATACCAATATCATCTCCGCTATATGCAGTCATCACATCTTCTCTATTAATCTGCATCTCTCCCAAATTCTGCTCGAAAAGCCCACCACTTTCAGATTCAAAAATCACTCTATCCCCAATGCGCAACGGCGCTGAAACAGTAACAATCGCAACTTGAATTTTTTCCAAATAACCTTCGCATTTTCCACAAAGACGCATCTCTCGTAAGTCGGGAAGCGAGCTTTCACTTGAGCTATAACTCGCACTCGAACCATAACCCGCACTCGAGCCATAACTTTCACTCGAATCGTCAGAGCTATCGTGTCCAAAAAGCGAACTTTCAGCCCCGTACGAAGACCCCAAATACCGGCTTGGCGATTCGTAACTCGGAGATTCGTAACTAGACGTGTGACTTGGTGACTCATAACTTGACGACTCGTAATTAGAAGTATCACTCGACGATCCGTAGCTCGACACCTCGTTAACTCCACGCCCTAAAACTCCCCGCGCTAGAACGCTCCTTCTAGTCGTAGTTTTCGTCACAGCTCTCTTTGGTTTTACCACAGGGACTCCTGCAATTTTTCTCTCAAGAGCAGTCCTTGGGGCAACTTTTTTTCTCGCTTTCGCAGAAAGACTTCTCTTCCTTTGAAAAGCAGGAATTTTATATTGATCTAATGAGGGGGTTTTAGTCATACCGCAATTTTACTACATCTTCTTAATCTGCGCGATCAATTTATCCAACCCCAAATTCCCTGCACCACCTCTATGTGTCGACTCCTTCAACATTTTCACAATTGAACCGCGATCAACAGTCAATTTATCCAAATGATTTCCAACTTCGAAATACGCATCACGGAATGGCATTCCTTCTTTCACCAACTGGAACGCTTTGTGAGTTGCAAACAATTCTGGAGTCATTGAGTCATATAATTTTTCTTCAACCGGCGTAATATTTTCAGCGATAATAGCAGCTACAGCTAAAGAATCTTTTGTGAACTTTAAGCCAAGAAAATAAGGTCTCTTGAGTTCCTGACCGTCTCTGTGATAACCGGAAATTTTATTCATATAGTTCATCAAAATTTCAGAACGCGCCGCAATCACAGTCGCACCGCGTGCTCGAAGCAACTCAGCAACATCGAGATTTTTTTTCTGAGGCATAATAGAAGACCCGGTCGCAATGTTGTCACCAAATTCAAAAAATCTATATTGTCCGGAAGAAAATAGAACTATGTCAGTCGCGAATTTATTTAAAGTCATCATTAGGTGGACGCACGCATCCAAAACCATTGAATGATTTTTTGCACGCGAATTGTGGCAGTAGATCGGATTACTTTGTGTTTTATTAAACCCCATCAACTTACTCAAATAATCTCTATCAAAACCAAATGGAGTCCCATATCCGGCACCCGTCCCCAATGGATTCTGATTTTGAATTTCAATAATGACATCAAGTAACCTAATATCATCCACTAATCCTTCAGCAAAACTTCCGAGCCACATTCCGACAGAAGTCGGCATAGCTTTTTGAGTATGCGTATATCCAGGCATCGGCAAAAATTCATATTGCTTCGCAGCGGTCGCGAATTCCAAAGCAGCAGCTTTTGCAAAATCTCGAATCTCTTTTAATTTATCCCTTATATAAAGTTTTTCAGTCACAAGAATTTGATCATTTCGCGAACGTGCTGTGTGAATTTTCTTACCAACATCACCATAATGTTCAACTAAATATTTTTCGATAGCAGTATGACAATCCTCATCTTCAAGCGTCAAAATAAACTTTCCTTCATGCCACAATTTATCAATTTCCCTCAATCCTTTTTCCAAATCTTTCAATTCTTTGTCAGTCAAAATCCCATACTTGTGAATCATTTTCGCATATGCCAAAGAACCAATCACATCATAAGGAACCAATTCTTGATCGTATTGAATATCACGACCAGCATTATATTCCTCAACAGTATGATCCATTTCAACTACATCACTTTTGTGCCAAAGCTTTCTTCTTACAATTTTTTTCATATATTTAAGGTTAAGTTTTTATATTCACGCCCGGACTTCATATGCTCGTGAAGTGATGCCCGGGCTCTATTTCAAAGTCTTATACCCATTCACAGTCGCAATCCTCGCCAACTGCTCAGGCTCATAATATCTGCATGCTGCAGCGATCATTCTTATCTCATCCCAAATAATTCCAGACGCCTCTGGCTCATAAATATCACTAATATTATCCAATCCAAGCGCCACATTCACTCCCGCTTCAATCATCTCAGGAATCGGAGCTATAGAATTATGCAAAGGAGACATTTTGTCATCGTG
>CAYURU010000005.1:0-6603 GCA_964447085.1 uncultured Candidatus Peribacteria bacterium
ATAAGCCAATATCTCATTCTCCACCTTTGGAAAAGACTGTTTTGGATCAACTGATTTAAACATATATTGAAATTTTTAAACGTTTTTCGTGCGTCTAATTTAACCATAAAACAGGCGTTTCCACAAATAATTTTGAAAACAAAATTAACTCCAGACTCACAGGCACACTTTTGTCTTTATATACCACATTTAAACACCGCATCCGCCACATCCGGCGCCGGTCGCACATCCGCCGGTGCAACTTCCGCATCCGCCACTACACCCGCCACCCATCGACAAGATCTGAAACTCGTAAGTATCGACCAATTTCTCAGCCAATCCAACATAAGTTTCAGGAGTCAGTTTAAGAAGTCTGTTTTTGTCGGTAACAGGAATTTTCAAAGTCTTGATAAATTTTTGGACCTCCAATTTGCCGATTTTTTTCCCACGAGTCAAAGCTTTTAATTTTTCATAAGCGCCTTCAATCTTGTATCTTCGCATAACAACCTGAATAGGCTCAGCCAAAAGTTCCCATTTATCCTGTAAATCAGCCTTTATAATATCTTTGTTTACTTCGACTTTCGAAAGTCCTTTCAACAAACTTTTGTAAGCTAAATAAGAGTAAGAAAGAGCACTTCCCATATTTCGTAACACCGTCGAATCCGTGAGATCTCTCTGCATTCTAGAGATAGGAAGTTTTTCTGACAAATGGGTTAAAAGTGCGTTCGAAACCCCGAGATTTCCCTCAGCGTTCTCGAAGTCGATCGGATTTACTTTGTGAGGCATAGTAGAAGATCCAATCTCACCAGCTTTTGTTTTTTGTCCGAAATATCCAAGTGAAATATAAGTCCAGAAATCGCGACTTAAATCCATAAAAATCGTATTTACACGGCGCATTCCATCGAAACAATCCGCTAAATAATCGTGTGGTTCGATCTGAGTTGTGTACATATTCACTTTCAATCCGAGGGATTGAACGAAATCTTCACTGGCCTTCGTCCAATCAACTTTAGGATAAGCCACAACGTGTGCGTTGAAATTTCCTACAGCACCATTCATTTTTCCCATTATAAATCCCGCATCATCCAATAAATGGATTTCTCTCTCAAGCCTCGCAACGAAATTCACGACTTCTTTCCCAAGCGTCGTCGGAGTCGCCGGCTGACCGTGTGTATGAGAAAGCATTGCAACTTTTTTGTTTGAAATCGCCATTAAATATAACTCCTGAAGAAGTCCATAAGTTAATGGGAAATATTCTCTTTCCAAGAAATCTCTGAGCATACAAGCGTATGCCAAATTATTGATATCTTCAGAAGTGCAAGCGAAATGTACAAATTCTCCGTACGCTTCAAGAGAGCCGCCTTTGAGATTTTCTTTGATAAAATATTCTACAGCTTTTACGTCGTGATTGGTCGTCGATTCTATTTCTTTGATACGGCGAGCGGAAATATTATCAAACTCATCATAAATAGCTCTTAAATCCCTGATTTCACGAGCATTCAACTTCTTCGTTCCTTCCAATTTAAGATCATTAAACAAAAACAACATCCATTCAATTTCGACCAAAGTGCGATACCTCATCAGCGCAGCTTCAGAAAAATATTGTGAAAGAAACCCCACTTTGTCGGCATATCTACCATCAAGAGGTGAAATATTTGTAAGATTTTGCGTATCGTCCATATGTAAAATTAAAAGCTAAAAAGTAGCTAAAGTATAAAGCAAGAAGTAATTCGGCGCAATTTTAGAGAAAAATTTCATTCACAGTGAAAAGCGCATACACGCTTATTCACATACATTCTTGTTCAGTATCCTTACTCATTTCAGTTCTACCACAAGCAATTAAATTTTCTCCTGCAATATCCAAATTCACTATTTCATTAGTAAAATTTCCACCATCTTTTTTCATCCAGGGAACGATCATAGTCCTCGCGTCATTTATCACTTCTAAAATCAAGTTGTTAAAATCGACCCCATCCACTTCAGAAGCACAAGATATCGCAAAAGGATTATCTCTATCAGATGAAGAAATTAAAGCCAAAGGAGTAAAAACATCGGAATCAATAAAAGATCCTGAATGCACGCCCTCCTGCACACCTCCCAGACCTTCTATCAAATTTTGCTTGGTAGATTCAATTATTTTACGAGACGCCTCTCTTTCTTCATCAGTCAATCCATCACAATCTTCTTTATGAGGTCTATTAAAAGGACAGCCCTTTCCTTTAACTGTGTTTCGTTCAGAAATAGATTGTGAATGTTCGACAACAGGATCAGAATCAGGGACCCCACACCCCAAACCAGCCACAAGTGCCAAACCAGCAAGTCCAAGCTTTGATTCAATATTCATATAAAAAAGTTAATAAAATTTGATTTAATTAAGATCAATACCATCCTCGCCAAGTGATCGCGCCACAGACTCATCTTCTCGAGTAACAGCCGTAGCAGCAACACAAACAACTTCAACATTGTTACCAGAAGGATTTTTAATTACACTCCTAACAGCTTCATCAAAAACAGCAACGGCAGCATTTCCTTGACCAGCACAAACACCTCTAACAACATCACGAACAACATTACTAATACGAATATAAGTCTTATCATATCGTGTAGCAAAAGCTCCGTCATTAGACATATCGCCAACATCACAATAAACAGCCCTAAACCTCCCTTCAGAATCTTTCGTGACACCCTCATGTTCTGCATCTAATGTTTTCAACATTTCACCCTTACCTCTCTTTACTTCGGCGTCAAAATAAGACTCCCCACACCCCAAACCAGCCACAAGTGCCAAGGCTCCAAGTCCCAATTTATTCATACAAAAAATTTAAAGATACAAGCACGGGAATTATAAAAGAAAAGCTAAAGATAGCAAGCTTAAAGAAACTTAAAAACAAGGTTCCCCAAAATTTAAACCTTAAAAGAATTTTTGATTGCCTTGATCTTCGCATCAACAGTAGCTCGCATTTCATCATTTACCAATCCAAAAATCCTCGCACAAGCCGTAGCGACATTTTTCGGATCGAGAACGGTAAGAACAGGGGTATCGGAAGGCATCATCAAAGTAGAATTCAAATTTATAATCATATCTTCCTTATCTTTGAATGGAGGACACGCGATGACCGGATGAATTGCGTTCGCCGCCGTCACTCCTGAAAGTCCATTTGACCGACCAGCAATTGTCACATAAACAACAGGTTCGGTGGAAGCATTATAAGTAGCAATTAAATCAAGAACTTTTTCAGGAACTTTGTGCGCAGACGCAACGTGTAAAACGTGCGGAATTGCCCACGCATCCAATTCTTTTTGAATCTTTTCTGCGAATTCTTTATCTGATTCAGACCCCAAAATAAATACTGCTTTCATACGATTTGTGGTTATTTATGGTTTATTTATTCAAGTTCGAACTTCACTTAACCCCTTCAGGTTAGTTCGAACTCAACTATATTTCTTCAACTTCCCTTCCACTCTCCCCAACACCTCTCCAACTTCAGCTTCAAAAAGATTCCCGGTAATTAATTCAAAAGCTTCAATATATCTTCTTGCAGTTTCAATTCTCACATCATCAGGAATAGCAGGAATTTCTCCTTCACCTATAAATCCCTTTCCAGCCAACCATTGTCTAACATATTCTTTATCAATTTTTTTCTGTTCTTCGCCTTTCGCCAATCTTTCTTCATATCCATCAGCAAACCAAAATCTTGAAGAATCAGGAGTGTGAATCTCATCAATCAAAACAATTTTTCCATCCGGAGTCGTACCAAATTCATATTTCGTATCAACCAATATAATCCCCTGCTTTGCGGCGATTTCGACGCCTCGTGCATAGAGCTTCAAAGCGGCATCGGCAACAAAGTCATATTGCTCTTGAGTGACCAAGCCGCGCTTCACTATATCTTCACCTGAAACAGATTCATCGTGTGATCCGTGTTCAGCCTTCGTAGAAGGCGTTAAAATCGGTTTTTCAAATTTCTGATCTTTTTTCATACCTTCAGGCAAAATATTCCCACAGAAATTTCTCACACCTCTTTCATAATTATACCAAGCCGAAGTTGTCGTCACTCCCGTCAAATATCCACGAACAATCATTTCCATCGGAAGAGCTTTGCATTCAACACCGACAACAACGTTCGGATCCGGATATTCGATCACATGATTATCAATAATATCAGCAGTATTTTCGAACCAAAATTTCGCCATTTGAGTAAGAACCTGACCTTTGAATGGGATTGTAGTAATAATTCTGTCAAAAGCGGACAACCTATCAGTAGAAACAATAATACGAGCGACCTTACCATTTACAACCTTCCCGTAATAATTATCACGAACTTTTCCCTCATATCTTGTCCCTAAATTTTCAAAATTAGTCCCCTTCAATGCATAAGGAATTTGTTGTCTTATTTTCTCTAAATCGAACATATTTGTATGAGGTTAATTGATACAAGATTCCCGCAAAATTTATGGTAAATTCTTGCAATCGCATATTAACCAATTTAAAATCAACTAGCAACTCCGACCAATAATCTCTCGAGCCTCGCGATACGCAAATCCATCCCCTCTTAAAATTTAAACTTCCAAATATGTCTGACATCAAACAAAAATATGGACAAGTCACTACAATCTTAGGATCCCAATGGGGAGATGAAGGAAAAGGTAAATTGGTGGATATTATGTCTGAAGAATATGATCTCATAGTACGCGCCGCAGGAGGTGCAAACGCAGGTCACACTATTTATATTCCAAGCAAAGAAAACCCAAACGAAACGAAAAAATTCGTATTTCATTTAATTCCGTCAGGAATGATGCACGAAGATAAGATTTGTATAATTGGAAATGGAGTTGTAGTTCACATCCCTACTCTACTTGAAGAATTGGAAATATTAGAAGAAAATGGCATTTCAACTACAGGCAGACTTTTAATTTCAGATCGCGCACACGTTCTCCTTGATTATCACAAAGTTATTGACGGACTCGAAGAAGAAATGCGTGGAGGAAGCAAAGTCGGAACAACCCGCAGAGGTATCGGCCCTGCATATATGGACAAAGTAAAACGCTCAGGAATTCGGATGCATCATTTAAGTGATATTGAAACTTTCACCAAAAAAGTCGAAGAAAACGCAAAACTATTGAAGGATTTATACGGTCACGCATTCAAATACGATGTAAGAGAAGAATTAAGTAAATACAAGGAATATATAAATAGAATAAAGCCAATGCTTATCGACTCAAGCTTTTATCTAAACGAAGAAATTAAAAATGGAAAAACAATATTAATAGAAGGCGCAAATGGAGCACTTCTAGATATCGACCACGGCACATATCCATACGTCACTTCTTCAAATGCAACAATCGGAGGAGTCATATCTGGAACAGGAATATCAGCATTAAAATTAAATAGTGCGATCGGGATTATGAAAGCATACACAACTCGCGTAGGCGCAGGCCCATTCCCAACAGAATTAGAGAACGAATTGGGAAATCAAATCCGCGAACAAGGCGGAGAATACGGTTCCACAACGGGTCGTCCACGCAGATGTGGCTGGTTCGATGCAGTTGTCGGGAAATATTCGAACCAAATCAATGGATACACATCCTTAAACCTCACAAAACTAGACGTTTTGACAGGACTTCCAATATTAAAAATTGCTACTGCATATAAGTTCAAAGGGGAAACATTAAATTCCTTCCCTGCAGACCTAGATATTCTTCAAAATGTCGAAGTTATTTATGAAGAAATGCCCGGCTGGACGGAGGACATTTCAAAAGTAAAAACATTCGACGAACTGCCAGCTAACGCAAAAACCTACATTCGTCGCATCGAAGAACTCGTCGGCTGTAAAGTCGGATTCATTGGAGTTGGGATGAAAAGAAATGAAATGATTGAGTGCTAGAAAGAACCAAGTACTAATAATCAAACTCGTCTGCCAAGAAGACCTATAACGCGAATCTTAAAATCTATCAACCCCTATCACTACTTTACTCCACTTCAGAATCATGTAAAACACCTTTGTTTACAAGGAAAGTTTTTACTTTCCTTGCAAAAGCTGTAAGCCATGATCTCCCACGTATTGCAGAATTTTTAATAAATTTACCAGCAACGTCATTCGTGTAAGTAGTCAATACGCCTAAATTATCCTTTCCTTTCATACCAATTCTTTCGAGTTTATCAAGAAATGTAGGCTGAGAAACTTTAATCACAAGACGACTTCCCTCTATGGAAATATCAAATAAAGAAATTCCATTTTCGTAATAAAATTTATCATTTAAATTAGCAGTCAATCTATCGGTTAAATCTTCAAGAAATTTAATACGTCTGGAAGCGGCCACAAGCTGATCAGGACTGTAGAGTAAACATATCCTTTCATCATCATATCCACCAATTTCAAGCTCCCCAAGATCAAAACTTAAAGGATTGTCATAATAATCGACATTTTTGTTAACATCAAAGAAATTTATTAAATAAGCAGTCGTTTTCTCAACAACTAAATCAAGCCTTCCACTATCATCATCATCGTTCTTCTTTCGTTCCAACACTATCTTGTCTCCCTCAGGACTAAAATTTTTAACATCAATAGCTTTGGCCCCCTCACCACGTGTAACATAATACATTCCACGATATATATCACGATA
>CAYURU010000005.1:6613-17304 GCA_964447085.1 uncultured Candidatus Peribacteria bacterium
AATTAACAGAACCTGGAATGCTAATTATTTCAGGTAAATGTTTAATTCCCCGAAAGTATTCAGCAAAACCTGCACACTTAACATCATACCCTCTTACGCATCTTACGCGGCCTCTAATATCTTTTGATATTTCATCCTCCTGAGAAGTTTCACCCTCATGAGAAGGAGAAATATTAGGTTTTTTTTGAGTATTGCTAGGCAATCTAGCATCTTCAACCAAGAGAGAATCAAGATCTAAACAATGTCTATTTGACATATTTTTTGAATTTAAAAGTTTTAATTAAAAATTAAAAAATTGATTTTATCAAACTGCGATAATTTTTTGACTCAAGCTCTTTCTACTATTTCAAAACTCACACCTCTTTTACTAGCTTTATCTAAAATACTAAGACTTGGAAGCGCTCGCATAGCATCTGAATCCTCAATTTCATTTACTCCATCTACCATTAAGAAATCTCTATCCGTAGGTTCGATAGATTCAACAACAAGAATATTTCCTTCTATAGAAACATGCCATAAACTTCCTTTGCCAGAAGAATAAAACTCATCATTTAAATTGAATTCAAGCATTTCAATTAAATCATCAAGAAATTGTTCACGATTTAAAAAATGAACAAGTTGTGAACTACCATACCTATCATCATCGCGTCCTCCAATACCATAATCTTTAAGATCAAAAGAGAATGTTTCTCCAAATTCACAATCATTTTTGGCTAAAAAATCTTTGAGAACATGAGTCATCATATCAACCACATAATTAAATCTTTTCCCATCATCACACGTCTTTTTAAATTCAACTTCGCCCTTTTCTCCTATTAAATCATTAATGTTGATAGCTTTTGGACCACATTCACTCTTGATAGTCCATCTTTGTTGTGGAGAAACATCATCAGAATTTATAGTGACGATTTCTCCATTTTCTACTCCCGTATAAGGTAAGACTGTTCCTATAATAGAAACTTCTGTGACTTCTTCAGCGTCGGCGTCATCATCATCATTAGCTTTAGTTGAAGAATTTTTCTCGACTACAGCGTCTTCAGCATCTTTAGCAGCCGCATCGTATCCTTTAGTAGATTCAAAGATGATAACATCATATCCCCTAAAAGCACGCCTTACTCCATCAGAAACATCGGTAACATCATTAAGAATTTTAGTGTCAGCATCTTTAGCATCATTAGCTTTAGTTGAAGAATTTTCCTCAACTACATCACTAGGCAAAACTTTTTTAGCTTCATCAACTGATTGCGAGTCCACCGAAGCAAACCTACTTGTGTCCAAAAAGAATGACATATTTATTGTTTTAAAAAATTAAGAGACAGATTGTAAACTCTTTTTTAAAATTGTCAAGCCTTAAGTCTAAGAAACACAAACTCAAATCCAGAGAACACAAAAAAATCCCGCGTTAAGCGAGATCCAAATGGTGGGCGCTGGGGGACTCGAACCCGCGACCCTCTCGGTGTAAACGAGACGCTCTACCAGCTGAGCTAAGCGCCCGAGAGAGGAACAAAAGGAAGCTTGCTTACTTTTGATTCCGAACGAGGGCGCGCAAGCAGAATGCTAAGCGCCCGAAGTTTCATACTCGAACAATGTTCTAATTTTCAACGCAAGATTTTTAACACAACCCCATTCAATATACAAGAGAATCTCTATTTTTTGTACCCAATAAGACCTCCAAAAATTCCTCCAACAGTACTACCTACTCCCATACCAAAAAACATTCCAATTGCTAAAGGCGGAACTTCTTCACCAGTCGAAACTAATAAATTAACTACATAACTGATAAATGTCCCGAAAATAAAACCTAAAAGCATTCCAACAATAATGCCGGAAACACCGAACAAGATAACATTTTTGAACTGATCCAAAGAATTTTTTGCCATAAAATTTTATTAATGTTTCTCTTTAATTTCTGGTGCCCAGGAGAGGACTTGAACCTCCATCCCCTTGCGAGGACTACCACCTCAAGGTAGCGTGTCTACCAGTTTCACCACCTGGGCAAAATACGTATCAAGTTGTGCAACAACGGCGCGGTAACAAAAAGCAGAAAGATTCTAAATTAAATGGCTGGAATCCACAAGATATTCTGTAAGATATTAGATATTGTTTAGAAATATATAATTAGATGTGCTTAAATATAAACGCTATGAAAAATTTTTTACGCGAAAAATTACTCAGTCATCGCCTAAATCTCTCTCAAAAAGAAGTTGCTAATTTAAGTAAAAAAATTACAGGTAAAATTAAAAAACTACCGGAATTCAAGAAAGCGAAAACGATCCTTCTCTACCACCCGATCAAAAACGAAGTCGATCCAACTCCCCTGTTTAATTCAAAAAAAATCTTTACATTCCCACGCACTCACGCAAACTCTCATCGTATGACGCTCCATCACGTAACAGATTTGAACGAGTTGGAATTAGATGAATTCAACATCAAAAGTCCGACTAAAAAACATTTAAGAATTTCACGTAAAGAATTAGATTTAATAATAACTCCTGGATTAGCATTTGACTCAAAAGGGCGTAGAATTGGTTACGGCAAAGGCTATTTTGACAAGTTATTTAAGAATCTGTCCACAAATTGCGTAAAAATTGCCCTTGCGTACGACTTCCAAATAATCGAAAATGTCCCTGCTGAAGCGCACGACAAAAAAGTCGATATAATAGTGACCGAAAAACGCACAATTCGCACACACTAGAGCGTAGCAGACGTTTCCACACAAAACGACTTCACGCAACTTCAAGCGAGCACATCCACGAAAGCGCCTCCAAGCAAACACAATAACAAGCAACTTTTTAACCCGTTCCAAAATGACAACGTTAAAAGACTCTGATCCCAAAGTATGGGAGATTCTTACCCATGAGATGGAAAGACAATCTGAAGGACTAGAATTAATCCCTTCAGAAAATTACGTATCAGAAGCAGTACTAGAGGCAAACGGAAGTATTTTTACGAATAAATATTCTGAAGGTTATCCTGGAAAACGTTATTACGGCGGACAGGAATTTACAGATCAGGTTGAAACTTTGGCAATCGAACGCGCAAAAGCGCTCTTTGGCGCCGAACACGTAAATGTTCAGCCATATTCAGGAAGTCCGGCAAACACAGCTATTTATTTTGCATTATTAAATTACGGAGACACGGTAATGGGACTCAAACTCGATCACGGCGGACACATCACGCACGGCTTACCAATATCTTTCTCAGGTAAAACATATAAATTCATCGCCTACGAAGTGGATAAAGAAACAGGACGCATCGACTACGATAAAGTTGAAGCAATGGCTATGGAAAACAAACCAAAAATGATCGTTGCTGGATTTACAGCATATCCACGAGACATCGACTGGAAACGCTTCAGAGCAATCTGTGATAAATGCGGAGCAATCGCTATGGCGGACATTTCACACACAGCAGGACTTATCGCCGGCAAAGCACTCGAAAATCCGGTTCCGTATTTTGATGTAGTTATGACAACTACTCACAAAACTATGCGTGGACCTAGAGGCGCTATGATTATGTGTAAAGAAAAATACGCAAAAGACATCGACCGCGCAGTATTTCCTGGACTACAAGGTGGGCCACATATGCACATCATCGCTGCAAAAGCGGTTGCATTCGGCGAAGCATTGAGACCTGAATTCCAAGATTATGCAAAACAAGTGATCAAAAATGCAAACCACTTAGCAAACAAACTCACAGAACTTGGATATAAATTAATTTCAGGAGGAACAGACACTCATTTGATATTAATGGATCTCACAAACAAAGGAGTAGTTGGAAAAGAAGTCCAAGCTGCCCTTGATCGCGTCGGTATTACATTGAACAAGAACACAATTCCATTCGATCCAAACCCACCATTCAACCCATCAGGAATCCGCTTCGGCACACCAGCCGTCACAACTCGCGGAATGAAAGAACCTGAGATGGAGTCGATCGCACATTGGATGGACGAAGTCATCACAAACATCAAGGATGAATCAATGTACGCTCGCGTAAAAGCCGAGGTTATGGAAATGTGCAAAAACTTTCCAGTCCCAGGAATAAAGATTTAGGCAAAACAACCACATTCGATCCGCGCCCAATATCCAACCAAAACCCGACACCCGTCCCACGCCCAGCGTACGAACAAAAACCCAGTGCTCGCTTCACGTCCCACGCCCAGCGTACGATCGAATGCCGACATCTACATCCTCCTCATCACAACGATCGTAATATCGTCAGCTTGTTTGTAGCCGGAAGCGAAGTCCGCGACATCTTTCAAAATCGCGTCTTTGATTTGCAAAGCAGAAGCCAAAGGATTTGCCGAACAATAAGACTTAATAAATTCTTTTAATCTCGCCATTCCGTAATTTTCCTCCTTGCTTTTCCAACACTCAACTATTCCGTCACTGATCAAAACCGCAACATCACCAAGAGCCAAACCAATCTCGCCAACTTTTACTTTATCAGAAATTTCAGCAAGCATTCCAACAGCCAATCCCCCACTCAAACCTTCAGAAACCTCGAGCGAAGCTCCGTCAAATTTCAATATTGGATCGTGTCCGGCATTCACATATCGCAAAACACCCGAACCCGAATTCCATTTCGCTAAACACAAAGTCATAAACATCGTCTTCATACTTTTCTTATGCAAAACAGCATTTAAGTGAGCCAAAATCGACTCAATATCAGAACTATCTGAATAACTATAAATCACAGAGTTCGCGACAGCACTCAACATACTTGCAGGGATTCCGTGTCCGGTAACATCTCCCAAATAGATGAGAGCTCCTGTTGGATCCGTAATTACATCATAAGCATCACCTCCAACTTCCTCAGCAGGAAGCAGTCCAGCAGATATATCGAGACCAAAGACTTCCGGTAAAACAGCAGGAATAATTGTTCGCTGAACACTTCTTGCCAATTCCAACTCTTTTCCAACTCTTTCCTTGTAAACACGCGCCTCAAGTGATGCACCCAAGTCTTCGGCCATTTTATTAAAAGATTCTCCAAGATATTGAAATTCATCACGCGTTCGTATATCCACACGCGCAGCGAAATTTGCCTTGGCAATTTCACCAGCTCCATCAACTAATTTCATTATCGGTTTGTTAACTTTTGCTCCCATAAACAAAGCCAAGAAAACTCCGAGTAAGAATCCAAACAACGCAACCTCTGCAATTCGCATCTCCATTGCAGAAATCATCTGGTATAAATTTTTATAAGTCACTCCATAAACTATCGTATATCTTCCGCCTGTAGGCTGTACATAATAAGAAAAAGTAAATCCATCGTACGGCTCAGCTACAATATATTCATTATCATCAACATATTTATAATTGTTTTCATCCTTCTTTAAATAATAAATCTTACCAATATCTTTTGCCGATTTTGGGAAAACAAACATAGAAGGATTTCGAGCTTTGATTTGAGTCAAAGATGGAATAACAGAAAAATCCCCGGACAACCCACCAGCAGACAACCCGCCAGCAGACAACCCGCCAGCAGAAATATCGTCCACATTTCGCGCTTCTCCCGAATATTTCTTTTCAGAATCGACAGAAGAATCATAAATAATATCTCCGTTATAATTAATCACTTTGACATAAGAAACGTCCGAATTTTGAACAAGTAAGTCGTTTATAGACCTATTAAAATAAACAAAGCTTTCATTATTCAAATAAAGCCCGACATCATCTACAACAGACGAAGCTGTCAATTCGGCAAAAGACCTTACACCTCTATAAATATCATCTGAAATTTCTATTTTCTTTTCATTTACAAACAAAAATCCAATACTAACGAAAACCACCGCCATAAGAAGTGTTATCGCCAGAATTAGTTTTGTTTTAAATGAGAAAAATATTTTCATAAATTTTATAAATCTTGTAGGTAAATAAATCCGTCAATTCTAGGTTCGAAATCCAAATCTTTTTTTGACGCGAAAAGTAAGTCGTACTCAAACAAAGGAACTCCAATAACATCATTTTCCGTCACAACAGTCATAGCTTCTTTCAATAAATCCAAACGTTTCTCTTCGTCCATAGCAACCGATTCCTTAGCAACCAAATCATCCAAAACTTTGCTTGAATATCCACTGAAATTATATTGAGCGCCGGTTCTGACAACCGAATTTAAGAAATCCGATCCATCCCCCAGTTCACTCTTAAACGCCATAAAATACAGATCAGGTTTCACCTTTTTCAACGTGTCTTCATAATATTCAGAGCGAACATATTGAATAGAAGCAGTTAACCCAACCTTCTCAAAAGAAGTTGAAATAAATTCCCCAAGCGTATCCAATCCATAAGGAAGAAGAACCGAAATTTTTGCGTTATTGAATTCTTTTGGATTAGTTACCTTCTTCTTATCAATCAGATCTTTCACTTCAAGAAAAATTTCATCGCCGTGTCTATTATCCTTACTTTCAATATCACTACTATAACCAAAAATACCTTTTGAAATAAATTGGCTTACGCCGTGAACATAATTGCCAAGAAATTTAGCAAAAGATCTTTCGTCCAAAGAATTTTTAACGGCTTTTCTAATCTCAGCATCTTTAAAAATTTTCCCATTAAAATTAAACAATAAAAATTGAACCTCCAAACTAGGAACTTGAGTCAAATCGTACATTTCAGTATCAATATTCCCGGCTAAATCATAAGGTACATAATTCAAAATATCGGCTCCGCCTCTCAAGAAAACATTCAATCTGCTAGAACCGTCAGCGATAGTAACAAAATTCACCCGCTTGAATTTCGGCATTTTTCCCCAATATCCATCGAACCTGCTAAACTTCAAATCCTGCAAAGCAATTTTGCTAGCCGACAATTGATAAGGACCAGATCCAATCGGATTTTTAACATCGAAATCTTGAGGCACAATATAAACGGTAGAAACCCTTTGAAGAAGCAAAGGATCAGGTTTAGAAGTCGTAATTTTCAATGTTTTTTCGTCAATTTTCTCAACACTCACAATAGTCGAAAGCAGATCTTTTAATTGAGAGCTTTCAGCATTTCGAGCCATATCAAAACTGGCAATAACATCATTGATAGTAAGCGCTGATCCATTATGAAATTTCACCCCACTTCTTATACGAAACTCCCAAGTAGTATCATTTATAAGTCCCCAAGAAACAGCCAATGACGGCTGAATATTCAAATTAGAATCGGGTCTGACAAGCGCTTCATAAAAGTTATTCAGTCTCTGCCTTGTAAACGAATCGAAAAGAGTAGGATCAAAAGAAATCATTTCAGCGGGCTCAATTATAGTTATATTCTCGATATCTTGTTCAGTAAAAACCACTTTTTCTTTGAGGTAATCTTGCAAATTTATATTGAAAAATATATCAAGACTCACGCAAACAAGAGTCAAAAACATAATGACTATTACGATCCCTCCCAATATTTTCTTCAATCTTTCCATAATTTGGATACATTTAAATCTGAAAATTATACCACAAAAAAGCCCAAATTAAAAGGGCTCCACTTCATAAATCCCACATTACCAATTCAATTTGGCTATTATTATTTGATTTGATTATTTTCCTTCATCTTTTTTCAAAACAGCCAAGAAAGCTTCTTGAGGAATATTAACATTTCCAACCATTTTCATACGTTTTTTCCCCTTTTTCTGTTTATCAAGAAGTTTGTCTTTACGACTTCTGTCTCCTCCATAAAGTTTCGCGATAACATCCTTTCTATAAGGAGAAATACTCTCTCTGGCAACAATCTTTCCGCCAATTGCAGCCTGAATAACTATTTCGAAGTTCGTACGAGGAATCAGTTTTTTGAGTTTCAAAGCAACCTCACGCCCAATATGCGAAGCTTCACTCCTGTGAACGATCGACGAAAACGCATCTATGCTTTTTCCTCCGATAAGCATATCCAATTTTACGAGATCGGATTCCTTGAACCCAACAAACTCATAATTCATAGATGCATAACCGGAAGAAATACTTTTCAACTTGTCATAGAAATCGGTGACGATCGAAGGAAACGGCATATCAAACTTCAAAATCACACGATTTTCATCGAGATATTGCATATCGGTATTCACACCGCGTTTGAGCGTACAAAGCTCAATAATCGGTCCAACATAAATTTTCGGAGTCAAAATTTCAAGCATTACATAAGGTTCCTTTATATACTCAATAGTCGAAGGATCGGGATAAGACGACGGCGTAGATAAGAACAATTCATTCCCTCCGTGTTGAACAACTATATAAGAAGTGGATGGAGCGGTGACAACCAAATCAAGACCGTACTCTCTCTCCAATCTCTCTTGCACAATATCCAAATGTAAAAGTCCCAAAAATCCGCATCGATAACCAGATCCAAGAGCGTTACTGTGCTCAGGTTCATAAGATAACGACGAGTCGTTCAATTTCAATTTTTCCAACGCGTCACGAAGTGTGTTGTATTCATTTCCTTCGCTACAAAATATCGACGCGAAAACATAAGGCTTCACAACATTATAACCTGGAAGTGGTTTTGTGTTTTGCATTTCAATACCGGAATTCCCGGCTTTCCACACTGTATCACCTACTCTTACATACGATAACTCCCGAAGATCCGTCACTATATATCCTATTTCGCCAGGATAAAGCACATCCGCAGACTGATACTTCGGCTTGAAATATCCAACCTCAAAAACTTCAACTTCTTTCCCAGTATTCAACAAGAAAACCTTATCTCCTTTTTTCACAGAACCATTTATAACTCTTACATAGGCAACAACCCCACGATAAGAATCATAAATAGAATCAAAAATCAGAGCTTTAAATTCACCATTATCAGATATAACAGCGCCTTCAAGATCGGCTTTTGGAGGCGGAACTTTTTCCACTATGGCACGCAAAAGTTTATCTACATTCGTCCCAAACTTAGCAGAGACAGGAATAATTTCTTCCTTCGGGATTCCGATCGAAGCCTCTATTTCTTGAGCTCTTTGTTCAACTTCAGCCATCGGAAGATCAATCTTATTTAAAACAGGAACCAACTCCAAATTGTGATTCAATGCTGTATAAGTATGAGAAAGTGTTTGAGCCTCAATTCCTTGAGTCGCATCAACGATCAAAACCGCACCTTCCACAGCGGCCAAACTTCTTGAAACCTCATAAGAGAAATCTACGTGTCCCGGAGTGTCTATCAAATTCAAAATATATTTTTTCTTTGACCCATCAGGATTTCGAAATTTAGGATCATCTCCATCGTACTCGTATTCCATCCTAACCGGCGTCAATTTAATAGTAATTCCACGCTCCTGTTCCAGATCCATTTGATCAAGAATTTGAGCGTGTTTCATATCGCGCTTTTGTATAGTTCCAGTAACTTCAATCAATCTATCGGCAAGAGTCGATTTACCGTGATCAATATGCGCAATAATGCAAAAATTTCTAATTCTGTTTAAATCCATAATATTCAAAAAAATATCGGAGGAATTCTATAGAATAATCTGACCAAATACAAGTCGCCTTAGCTAAAAATTTTATTAAAAATTTTCCAACAGAAAACTAGGTTTTTTTCAGTCAGAAGAAGTGTTTATTTTTTTGACTTAGGAGTAGATCCATCTCTTGGCAAGAATCGTGCCAACTGTTCAGGAGTCAATTTATCAAATACAATCTCATTAATCGCTTGATCAGTATAATGCATACCAGTTCCCTCATTTTGAAAACATTGCCATCGAACCAATTTAGCCAAATCAAGGGGACCAAGAACTTCAGAATCTCTTAAAAGAGCCGTCATTTGTATATCATCGGCAAACTTCATATCATCCTCGTATTCATCACACATTTCATCCATCCATCGTGGATCAAAAACTTCCAAACATCTTTGATTGAATTTTTCCCAATAACATCTAAGTTCAAGATTAGCATTTGGATCAGTCAAAATAATATTTGGATCTCCATGAGTCACAGGATCTGTCTTTGGGAGTTTACTGTGAACATCCCAAGCGACAACAGCAGCAATCGCAACGACTGTAGTCAAAATAACAGTCATAGACAAATCGGGAGATTTATTTGGATTCCCTCGTGCCGAAACAAAAACAGGTTGATCTTCTTTTAAACGCATATTTTTCATAGGCGCCAATATTCCAGTTTACACCTCTTTTGTCAAGTTTTGGAATTGCTAAAAGAAGTTTTTTTTGATATAATACACAGATACAGTCGAATCAAAACAAGATCAAAAACAAAAAAATGCAATTTAAAGTTCCACAAGACGTACAAAGAGCAGACACCATAGTAGGGCCACTCACCTGGAAACAATTAATTATATTGGCGGCTGGTGGAGGTATCGCTTATGCGATTTATATTACATTAGCGGAAAGGTATTATATGGAAGTCTGGTTACCACCAATCGTAATAGTTGGAGGAATAACATTAGCGTTGGCATTCATAAAAATTCATGGCCTTACATTTGAGAGATTTTTACTTTGTTTTATCGAATATCACTTCTTACCAAAAAAAAGAATATGGCAAAAAGGACAAGCTGAAGAGTTCGTGATATACTTGCAACGAAGAGCTGAAGAAAAAAAGAAAGTACAACCAGTCAAAAAAGTAGAAGAAGGCAAAAAGAAATCAATTAAAGAATTAAGTGATATCGTAGACACTTACGGAAACCTTGGAAACGAGGTGTTGGCAGAAAAACAAGAAAAGAAAAAAATGTTAGAACAAATAATAAATCATACTGAAAAATAAAAATATGGGACTA
>CAYURU010000006.1:0-16153 GCA_964447085.1 uncultured Candidatus Peribacteria bacterium
ATAATCTGTATTTTCTTCGCATTTTAATTCTTCGGTTGCTTCTATTTGTTTCCATTCGCCATCTGTATATCGAGTAACATTCAATGGTTCATTCGGGCACTCTGATGGGATTACGATCTTTGTGTCGGTATTGTTTTGGACAGTTACTATTACTGTATCTAGGCGTGAATATGTTGTTTTTGTTGTAACTATGCCGATTTTTCCTTGAGACAGGCTTGTGTCTTCGGTTTTTCCTTCATTACATCCTTTAAATAATGCATTGATAAGCAAAAATACAACGGCAAACAAAAGTAGATTTTTTAGTAATGACTTTTTATCCATTTTTTTCTAGTTGGGTAAATAAAATTTTTATATCGGCCTCAATCTCTTTATATTCAGCTTTAAGTGCTCTTTTTTTAGGGATGAAGGCCAGGAGATATTTTACAGTATTATCTTTGTTTAGGCTAATTGCCTCAAAATTTAATCTAATTGCTTCGTAAGTGCGTCTTCGTATCAGATTTCTTTCTACGGCTTTCGCTGACAATTTAGTTGAAGTTATAACTGCAAACTTCGAACCTTTACTCTCTTTGTTAGAGAGATATTTAACTATAAAGAACTCTGTCGATAGCGAAGCTCCTTTTTTAAGGACATATTCCACTTCCTTGGAAGTAAGCCTTATAGATGTTGGAATCATTATTTTGAATGCACAGTTACAACTAACTTAGCTCTTCCCTTAGCTCTTCTTCTTGCTAGAACTTTTTTTCCTCCTTTTGTCTCCATTCTGCTTCTGAATCCGTGTTTCTTGAGTCTTTTCGATTTTTTTAGTGGTGCTAACATATTTGAATGTAATAAATTTGTTGGAAAATTGCTCGCACACTTTAGACTGAAATCAGATTGAAGTCAAACTGAATTGGCTTAAAGGTTTACAAAAGCCTTTTCGGATGTATAATTTACGTGTTTTTTATTAATTAATTTGTGATTATGGGCGGAGGAGAGGTATTAAGTCAGTCTGGGGACGACAATAATATTTTTAATGATGAAAAAAGGGTTGATCCTTATAGCCAGGGGAATCTTATTAGATTGAGAGGTAAAAGTTTTACTTCTCAATCCGATTTAGTAGCAGATGTTCTTGACCCTGAAGTTATCGCAGATATTGACCGTAAAGCTGATGCGTTTGAAAAACGTATGGCTGTTATTGTGGGTATCGAGGACGAAGAAACCAGATCGCCTGTAGAAATTGATGAAGCTGAGGTTGGAAAAGAGGGTTAATTTTGATTGCAACTGTTCTTAAAAATCAGTATATTCAACACAAGTTTACTAAACTCAAAAAGTATGTCATTAAAAGCAAATTACGATTTTTCATTTATCGGTAAGGACGATAATAGTTATCTAGAAAATTACTCTTATGATCTGTACGATAAGCACGGTGATAAGAGTGGTGAGATTTTTATAAACATAGAGATTCAAAACAATCCTGCAAATAGTGAAGAAATAGGGGAGGCTGTTTTTGCCACATTTCAAAAAGAATTTTTCGCTGATGTGGAAAAAGATCCTTATGAGAGATTTGAAGTTGCACTTAAAGCGACGAATGTTGTGCTTGAGGATTTCAAAAAGCAAAAAGTTTCCGGTTATATCGGTAACTTAAATATGGTAATTGCGGCTTTTGTCGGCGGAACACTTTATATTAGTCAAAGTGGGGATGCCGAGGCTTATTTATGCAGAAAGAAATTTGTGAGTGTTATAACTGAAGGACTTTTTGACGAGGAAAGCAAAGATGTTTTTAGCAATATCGCTAGTGGAAGCGTAGAACCTGATGATTCAGTTTTGATTAGCTCTACAAGATTACTTAGATATGTTGCAAAAAATGATCTAGGGAGACTTCTTTCTTGGAGCGATCCTGCGATTGTTTTGGCTGAAGTTCAAGATACTGTTGCAACTGAAATGCTTGGACGCGCTGGGCTTACTTGTGTAGTTTTTTCTGATACCGGAGTTGTTGAGGAAGAGGTAAAAGTTGCTGAAGAGCACGATGAGTCAGCTGATGATTTTCAAAATCCTTTAATTGATTCTTTGGCTGCTGTTCAAAAGGTGGCTACAAGCTCTAACGGAGTTTCAAAAGTTCGTACTGTTTTCTCAAAAGTATTTTATGTAGTTGGTGGAGCTACAAAAGGAGCTTTATCAAAGGTTGCCAGTAGAAAATCTTTGAAAACCGGGCGTGCTTCCAGAGATATGAGATCTTCGGTTAGTGGAGTTGGCGCAAAATTAACAGATTTAAGACGTGGATTATTCAAGAAAGGATTTGGAGGGAAAAAAGTTCTTTTGACTCTTGCTGCCGTTGTAGTCGTTCTTGTGGCAGGTGTGTGGATAGTCGCTGATAGTCGTGCTAAACAAGCCGAGATTGCTGCTTTGGATACTCTTTTGATAGACGTACAAAACAGAATTGCTGATGCTGAGACAAAAGGTCAATATGACAAAGAAGCTGCCGGACAGATTTTGTCGAAAGCACAGGAAGATGCTGTAAAAGTTTTGAATTCAGGAAATTTCAGAGATAAGGCAAGTATTCTTCTCCAACAAATAGAAGAAACAAGAGATGTTTTGGATGGTGTAAAAAGAATTAAAGACGCAAAATTACTTGTTGATCTAAGTACCAAGAGAAGTACTGTTAGTGCTCTTGGATTTGTTTCTTTGGCTACAAGATTGTTTGCATTCGAATACAACGCTTTATACGAGATTATCCTTGATCAGGTTCAAGATCCTGTCACTTTGGATGATACTGAAACTATCATTGCTGCGGCTGCTTTTGCTGAGAGAAATTCATATTTATTCCTTACAAAGTCAGGAAAACTTATTGAATATAAAGATGGGGCGAAATCTTATATGGATACAGAGGAAGGTCAATTTAGAAAAGGAACGGCTATAGAGACTTGGGGAAATAATGTTTATATATTGGATCCAGATAGTAATCAGATCTGGAAATATTCTTATAAAGCGACAACGAATAGATTCTCTGCGTCTTTGGCGTATTCTACAACTGATGGACAGTTCGCGTTGGCGAAGGATTTTGCTATTGATTCTAGCGTGTGGGTTTTGAACGCTGATGGAATTGATAAATATTATGGTGGATCAAAGCAGACATTAACTATCAGTAAGAAACCATTCAACGCATTCAAAGATGCTGTAAAGATTGTGACTGCTGAGTCTATGACCGAGATTTATGTACTTGATGCGAAATCAAGCAGAATATTGGTGTTCTATAAGGACGCAAACAGTGGCAATTTGATTTACGACAAACAATATGTTGTCGATGGAGTAGGTGAGATCAGAGATATTTATATCGATCAAACCTCGAAGAGAATCGAAGTGCTTACTCCTACAAGCGTATATCAGTTTGATATGGCGTAAGTTTTATAGGACTTAGTCGGTTGAACTGGATCGTGAGTCGGTTGCGCTATGGTCGAGTCGGTTGCGTGTGTTTCGTGTGTGGCGTAACCTAAATTGTTGTTTTCTTTGAAGGATCGATCTTTTTGTATGTCGTATGAGGAGCTTTATCAATTTTGATTTTGCGTGCTTTTAAAAGATCGAATTTTGGAAGAACGTCTGGATATCCCTCCTGATAAACTATTCGTTTTATTCCTGCTTCGGTGAGCATACTTTCACAAATCCTGCACGGATGTTTTGTGACGTAGCAAGTTGAGCCCGCAACTTTGATTCCTTTTTTTGCAGCCAAGCTCAAACACCATTGTTCCGCACACATTCCGTAGCAAACTTCGCGCTGTGTGCCTGATTTTATATGACGAATGTTGCGAATACAGCCTATGCGTTTGCAATTAGCTTCTTTGTGCCAATCGTTTGTGTGTTTCACGAGTATCTTTCCGTTTTTCACGAGCATTGCCGCAATATTGGCTCTGATGCACTTTGCTTTTGGTTCGAGTTTATCCAATACTTCCAGAAACGTTATATCTTTTTTGTTTATGCTCATTTTAGTTTTTTTTGAATAAGTATGGATATTTTTTCTTAAATGTATGAAAGAATTTTTTTGGCTTTAGTATGCCAAGTTCGGACACTATTCCTTTTGATTTTTTGAGGTCGATTTTCTCAAATGCCGGGTTGAAGATCGTGACGTTTTTCGGTGGTTTGTCCCAAACTTCTTTGCCATCGCGTTGTTCAATCTCTGTATCTTTTTTGTCGGTTGAGGCCGTGTCGTATTTCCAAGAATTTGTGCAAATATATACAGGAACTTTTGATTCTTGTGCCGCGTCAAATAATCCTTCGGTTCCGATCTTATTAATTATTTTTTCGCTTGTTGTAATTGAGTCGCATCCGATAAGAAAAAGATCGCATTGCCTGAGAAGTTGTCGTCCTGCCGAGTCAACTGTGTGGACTACTTTGATTCCAGCTTTTGAAAGCTCTGTCGCTGTGATTCGACCTTGGTATCGTGGACGAGTTTCTGTGTTGTACACTGTGAATTTCTTGCCTTGTCGGTGCGCTTCTACAAGCACTCTTTCGACTGTTGACGCGTGGCAGTGTGTGAAAATTTTCATCCCGTTTTTGATGAGCGACGCGCCCTTTTCCGCGATCACTTTTTGATTATTTTTGAAATGAGCTAGGACCTCTTTTGCTATCATCGGATTCTTTTTGTAGTTTGCAAAACAGTAGTTGAGAGCGTTTCTGAGGGCGGGTTCTGTCGCACGCGCTTCTGACAAAATCTTTAGGTATTTTTTTAGCTGTTGTTCGCTTTTTGTTTCTTTAATTTTCTCAGCGAAAGCTTCTACCGCTTTTATTGCGATATTCTCAGCTCCTTGAATTTTTAGAGACTTAATGTCTCTTACTGTTTTATCGAATGTCATATATTTTTTTGTAAGGATATTCCATTGCGTAATCTATGCGTTCTTCGATGGTTGCATAAATAGTGAGAAGAGCTTCTCCTTTTTCAACTTTATCACCGATTTTCTTGTAAATATAAACTCCGGCATTCATATCTTTTGGAGCTCCTGCACATCTAGCTATATGCGAGAGTAGCTTGTTATTTATTCCTTTAACTTTTCCTGATTTTTCCGCTTTTATAACTTTTGAGAATTTTGCAGGTTTTAGTGTATTGCGTTTTTTGCCTTGAGCTTCAATTATTTTCAACATTTGCTTATATGCGTTTCCTGAATCCAGAATTTGTTTTGCCAATAATTCTCCTCCGTGAGCGGTTTTTGTTTTTCCACACATTTGAAATAATATTCCTGCCATTTCAATACTTTTTTCACGGAGGTCTTTTGGTGCTTGTGGATTACATTTAAGCGTTTCCATTACATCAATAGCTTCTAATGTAGGGCCAATTCCGTTTCCAATTGGTTGTGAACCGTCAGAGAAGATTACTTTTGTTACCATTCCTAGCGTCTTTCCAAGTTTCAAAAATCTTCGTTTTAATTCTTTACCTTCTTTTTTCGTTTTAATTTTTACTTGGTCGCCAATTGGTATATCAATAAGTACGCGATTTGCTGATACTGAAAATTTCTTTGCCATTATTGATGCGAGAAGCATACCCTGTGGATCGAGTGAAAGGGGATAGCGTGTGCGAATCATTTTGTCGTCTGCCGCCGCCAAATCGACTCCACCTCCCCAGGTAATAAATCCTCCAACTTTGTTGACAATTTTCTTAAGTTTCTCGGCGTCGTTTACTACGTTTGCCAAAACTTCCATTGTGTCTGCGGTTCCGGCTGGGCTGGTGATTGCTCTTGATGAGGTTTTTGGCATAGCTATGCCTGCATAAGTAAGGATTGGGATAATTATCATGGTTGTTCTGTTTCCTGGTACTCCGCCTATACAGTGTTTATCTGCAACTATTTTATTCCCAAATTTTAACTGTGAACCATTACGAACTATCGCTTTTGTGAGATCAGCTGTTTCTCTGTCATCAAGTCCGTATGTGTAGCAGCCTGCTACGAAAAATGAAATTTCAATGTCTGTAAGATCTTCTTCTACTACGTCTTTAATAATTTCGTTTAATTCTTCTGCTGATAGTTTGTGGCCGTCGAGTTTTTTCTTGATGTATGTTGTTGAAATTGGTTTTTCAGCGACTGTTATTTCAACATCCGTTCCATATTTTACTCCCAATTTTGTCCAGGTCTCTTCATATAATCCTATCTCATTTTCTTTCAAATCTTGGTTTCTAGTGACATCGAGAAGAGCTCTCAAAGCAGGTTTTCCTTTTACTTTTACAAGTACTCTATCTGATGGGTGAAGATCCAGAAAGTGCGCGCGTTTTTCATTTAGTACTACGACGTATTTGCCTCCAACTTGAATAGGGATTTTTGTAGCATTTAATTTCATAGGAAAGTGAGGTTATTTGTAAGTGGCAAAACAGTAGTTTTGCCTGTTATTTAATTTTACTAGCTTCTATTGCCATTTGCAGGTTTTCGTCGGCCTCAATTACAAAGACTTTAATTTTACTTTGTTTGTCGGAAATTGTTTCAACGCAATTTTTATTTTTCAATTTATCCAATTTGACTCCAAGGTATCCTAAATATTCACAAGCTTTCTCTCTTACGTAAAATGCTTTTTCTCCGAGTCCACCAGTGAATACTATTGCGTCCAACCCGTTCATTGCTGACGTGTATGAGCCTATATATTTTGCTATTGAGTAAGAAAGGTATTCTATTGTCAGTATTGCAGAGCGGTCTTTTTTTAGATATCTCGCGTATATGTCTCTCATATCTTGAAATCCTCCCGAAAGGGCTTTTAGTCCACATTCCGAATTTAGAAAATCTGCTGTTTTTGCTGGCGTTAGTTTCTTGATTTTTTGTATTTCAATTACCGCTGAAGGATCAATCGCGCCTGAGCGAGTACCCATAGGAAGGCCTTCCATCGGAGTGAGTCCCATACTCGTATCTATTGCTATTCCGTTTATTGACGCTGTTACCGAGGATCCATTCCCCAAATGGCAGGAAATTATTTTGAGATTTGATCTTCCGTTCAAAAGCTTAATTGCTTTGTTTGTTGCGTATTTATGATTTGTTCCATGTGCTCCGTATTTTCTTATCCTGAATCTTGAGTGTAATTCTTTTGGTATTGCATATAAATATGCTTTTTCAGGGAGAGTTTGGAAGAAAGAGGTGTCGAATATTACGACTTGTTTTATGCGTGGAAGAAATTTCTTACAAGCTAGGATTCCCTCTAAATGTATTGGGTTGTGCAGAGGTGCTAATACTGAAAGTTTGTTTATGTCTTTTATAACTTGAGCTGTAACAATCGTTGCTTTTTTGTATTTTTCTCCGCCTTGTACGACCCTATGTGCTATAGAGTGAATGTCTGATATTTTGTTGATACTTTCTGATTTTAGTAATGTGTCTATCGCTAGTTTTACCGCTTGTGTATGGGAAGAGCATTTTACCGTCAATCCCAGATTGTATGTTGGACTTTTGAATGTAAATTTTGTATCGGAAAGGCCTATTCTATCAATATGTCCTTTGGCTATTTCTTTATACTCCTTTTTAATTTCAAAAAGCGAAAATTTTAGAGATGATGATCCGCAATTTATTACTAAAATTTTCATTTATTTTGTGAGGGTTGAGGGTTTTGTTATTTGCAATATACGCAAGTGCCTTGTGCTTGTACGACTGTGAAAGCTGTGACATCTATAATGTCTTTTGGATTGCAACCTCTAGATAGATCGTTTACAGGTTTTTTGAGTCCTTGTAATAATGGACCTATCGCGAACGCTCCTGCTAATCTTTCTACTAATTTGTATGCTATATTTGCCGCTTCAAGACTTGGGAAAATTAATATATTCGCGTCTCCTTGGATTGGGGATTTTGGACATTTGATCGCTGCGACTTTTGGGACCAATGCTGCATCAACTTGCATTTCGCCATCTGCTACTAAATCAGGATACTGATATTTTATCATTTCCACCGCGCGTCTAACTTTTTCTGAATTTGGATGGTCCGAAGAGCCTTTTGTAGAGAATGACAGAAATGCAATCTTAGGATGTAGTCCGAATTTTATTGCTGTTTTTGCTGTGTCTTCAGCTATATCTACGAGGTCGTGTGCATCTGGTTCTATAGTTACTGCTGCGTCTGCAAATAAGAGTAAACGTTTTTCTAATATCATAAAAAATATCCCTGAAACTTTGTGGAATTTTTCTTTTGTTTTGATGAGTTGAAGTGCTGGGCGGATAGTGTCTCCGGTGGAGGCTATTGCTCCTGATACAACTCCGTCTGCATCATCACAATAAAGCATCATTGTTCCGAAATAATATATGCCTTGCGGGCTTACTAATAATTCTTTTATTTTCTTTAGATTTGCTCCTTTGTCTTTGCGAGCTTCGTAGAAAGCTTTTGCGTATTTTTCTGTTAGTTTTGAAGTTTTTGGATTAACTATTTTTACTTTTTCCCAGTCTATTGAAAGTTTTAAATTTTTGGCTTTGTTTTTAATTTTTTTACTGTCTCCAACCAGTATTGGGTAAGCTATACCTTTCTTTAAAATTCCCTGTATTGCTTCCAGGGTTCGTGGTTCTTCGCCTTCAGAATATACGATTCTTTTTGGGTCTTTTTTAGCCGAAGCGTGAACGTTTTTTAAAAAATGTTTCATAGTTTGAGGGGGTATAGTGTGAGTATATTACATTTTGAGCATTTCTATCAATATAGATGCGCATTTAAACACAGATAAAGGTTGCGTTATTATTTGTATGCGGTTTGATTTGATGCTTTGAAAAAAGTTTTTTTCGGTGAGTTTTTGGTCGTCCGGAATTTCTATTTCCGAGTAGGTTGAGTTTAGTGTTTTTAGTGTGTGGCAATCGGATGTTCCAAGTACAGGCTTGCCGTATTTTTGGGCTATGTGTAGCGCTTTTTTATTGAAGTTGAAAATTTTTGTATAGAAGTAATTGAATTCTATGGCATCAAAAAGATCTATGTTTTTTTCAAGTTTGTTGTGTAGGCAATTTAATGCCGGGAAGTATGGATGTGGGGCGATTAAAAATAAATTTTTATGTAAGAGTTTGTGTTTACGTAGAGCTATAAATGATTTTATTTTTAAAATTTCTTGTGATGGATTCAATGCTATGACGTGTCTATTTTGGATTTCAATTTCTGCACCGGGCATTATTAATATTCCTTTTTTTTCTGCGTATTTTTTTAATTTTGAAATTGGGAAAATATAGTTATGACAGGTGATTGCTATAACTTTGAAATCTAGTTTGTGAGCGTGATCGATAAGCTCCTTGAAATCGTAGGGGATTTTGTCTAAGGGGTCTCCTTTTACGTGTATGTGAAGAGCTGATTTGATTTTCATTTGTAATATCTATTCGAATACTTCAGTGACTGCATCTTTTGCTTCTTCTATATCATTTTTTGTTTCTTCGATTTTGTTTACGGTGTCGGTTACTTGTGCCTTAAGGTTGTCGCTTTTTTCCGCTAAATTTTTGTATGATTTGTTTATGTCATTTTTCAAGTTTTCAGCTTCTTTTTTTATGCCGTCTGTACAGCCCGTGAATGTTGAAAGGATGATTGTTGTGAGAGCGATTGCTTTTAGAATGAAGGATTTTTTCATTTTGTTGTTGTTTAATGACTGTTGTTATTTGAAAAACAATTTTTTGAAATTTCCGTCGAAATGGTTGAGAAAATTTTTGGTATCGAGAATGTCGTCGTTCGTGATGCCGTTTTTGATGACTTGATTTATAAGGGGAACGTCATTTTCTTTGAATGATCCTTTCTTGTTTACAGGTGTTGCAACGATGTCTGATAAAGATACTTTTTTACAGTATTTGCATTTCATCTCAAGGAGGCATTCGTGTCTGGTTGAGGCCAAAATAGAGATGTCTTGTATCCCGTATAGTTTCTTACAAGAAGGACAAGGGGAGTTCTTCTTTATATGTTTTATGATAGCTGTGAGTTCGTTTATGTTCATAGTTGAATTATAGTGGAATTTTCTTGAGACGTGAAAGTGATTCAGCTTTACCGAGTGCCCATAACATTTCAAAAACTCCAGGTGAAAATTCTCTGCCTGTGAGAGCAACGCGAAGTGGCCAGAGAACTTGTCCGTTTTTTAAATTTAAGGATTGAATGAGTGCTAATAATTTTTCTTTTAAATTTTCCTCGGTCCAGTTTTCTTCTTCGACTGTTTCGAGGACTTCGACTGCTTTTTGAATTGATGATTTAGCGAGCGTTTCATCGACGTTCATTTTCGCGTTTGTGAGGAATGTTTTGTCATATGGAGAAAGTTCAAAGAAAAAGGAGATGTTGTCATTGATGTTTTTTGGTTCTTTTAAGACTTTTTCTTCGTTGAGAATTACGGCTTTCTCTAGAAGAGATTTACAGATAGGGGTCTCACATTTTTTTAGCAAATCTTCGTTGATATATTTATTGCAGATTTCTAGAAGTGCTTCAGCTTTTTTCTCTCTGAATTTTTCGTTATTTTCTGTCGATGTGAATGTGTATGTGAATACTCCTGGTTTTGGTTGTGCGATTTCGACTTTTGGATCGATTTCTTTTGCGACTTTTTGCATCTTTTCATTGAAGAGGCGTTTTTGCCATTGCCAGTTGTACCAGTCGAGTTTTTCTATGTTGAAGATCGCGCCGGCTTTGTGTACGCGGTCGAGTGAGAATTTTTGTTCGAGTTCTCCAAGTGTGAAAATTTCTGTTTCTTCCCCTGATCCTGGATGCCATCCGAGGAATGCTGCGAAGTTAATAATCGATTCTTTAATGTATCCTTTTTTGATGTAATCTTCTACTGCGACGTCGCCTTGGCGTTTTGAAAGTTTAGTTCGGTCGTTGTTGAGAAGTAGGGGGATGTGTGCGAACTCAGGAGCTTGCCAGCCAAATGCTTGGTATAGGAAAATGTGTTTTGGTGTAGACGGAAGCCATTCTTCACCGCGAATTACGTGCGTGATTTCCATTAAGTGGTCGTCAACGACGTTCGCGAGGTGATATGTTGGGAAGCCGTCTGATTTGATCAAGACTTGGTCGTCTATTGTTTTTCCATCGAATTGAACATTTCCGCGAATCAAATCTTTAAATTTCAATGTTTCATTTGGGATTTTTTGTCTAATTACATGTGGTTCTCCGGCTTCGGCTCTTTTGCGAGCTTCTGCGAGCGGGATCGTGCAGCAATGGCGATCGTACATCGTAGCTTGTTTCAATGACTCCTGTTTTTTGCGGAGTTCATCGAGGCGTTCTCGAGTGCAAAAGCAGTAATATGCGTGTCCTTTTTCTACGAGTTCGTCAGCGTATTTCTTATATAGATCGAAACGTTGAGATTGTATGTATGGGCCAAAATCTCCTTTTTGTTGAACTTCACCTTTTTCATCTAAGTATGGACCTTCGTCATTATTGAGTCCGACCCAGTCCAGCGTTCGTATCAAATTTTCGACCGCTCCTTCCACGTATCTCTCCTGATCTGTGTCCTCAATGCGTAATAAAAATTTACCTCCGTTAGCTCTCGCAAAAAGATAGCAGTATAGTGCTGTGCGAAGTCCTCCTACGTGTAGATATCCTGTTGGTGATGGGGCAAAACGTGTACGAACCATATTTTTTTGTTTAAAAGCGGGGTTTATAATAGCTTTTGTTCTAATTAAATTCAAATTGTGTTAGATTTTTGACATGATTTTCACTTCTTTTAATTTTTTAGTATTTGCTTTCGTTGTTATTTCTATCTTTTTTATAGTGCCTTTCAAGGTGAGATGGGTGATTTTGCTTTGTGCGAGTTATTTTTTCTATATGTATGCGAAGCCGGCGTATGGCTTATTGCTTCTGTATTCGACTGTAGTTAGTTATGTCGCTGGTTTTTTGATTTCAAGCGCTTCGTGCGAGTCAAAAAAGAAGTTATATTTGTATGCTGGTCTTCTTTTGAATTTGAGCTCTTTGATTTTCTTTAAATATGTAGGGTTTTTGGGTAATTCTATCAATTACACTTTAGGTGTTTTCGGAAGTGATTATATGGTTTCCGTTTTGAGTGTTGCTCTTCCTGTTGGAATTTCCTTCTTTGTGTTTCAAACCATGAGTTATGATATTGAGGTCTATCGTGGAACTATAAAGCACGAGAAACATTTTGGGATTTATTCATTATTTGCTAGTTTTTTCCCTACACTTCTAGCTGGTCCTATAGAAAGGGCTGGTAATCTTTTGCCTCAATTCAAAATCGAACATAAATTTGATATTGAGAGAGTTTTGGATGGATTGAAATTGATACTTTGGGGTCTTTTTAAAAAACTTGTTGTTGCAGACAGATTGGTGCCGATGGTTAATTATGTTTACGATAATCCTACTTTTTACACTGGGATCCCTTTGATTTTGGCGACAGTTTTATTCGCTTTTCAGATATATTGTGATTTTTCTGCGTATTCTGATATAGCGATTGGTGTTGCTAAAATAATGGGGTTCAATCTTATGGATAACTTTAAAAGACCTTATTTTTCCAAGTCTATACCTGAGTTTTGGAGGAGGTGGCATATATCGCTTTCTAGTTGGTTGAAGGATTATATTTATATTCCACTTGGGGGAAGTCGGGTTGTGAAATGGAGGTGGTATTACAATCTTTTTATCACATTTTTTATTAGTGGTTTATGGCATGGAGCTGCTTGGACTTTTGTTATTTGGGGCGCTTTGCACGGGGTTTATATGATTATGAGTAATGTTACAGCGGGGGCGAGGAGTAAGATTGTTAAAATTTTGAGGATTGAGCGTTTACCTTTTTTATATAAAATTTTCAGAGTTGTTGTCACTTTTTCTCTTGTGTGTTTTGCTTGGATTTTCTTTAGGGCAGGTTCTGTTGGAGATGCTTTTTATATTGTGAAAAATCTTTTTGTTGGTGGGCTTGGGCAGATGAGATTAATTCTTACTGATTCTGTTGCTAGGGGATCGCTATTATTTTTGGGACAGACAAAAATTTTCTTTTTGATTACTGTTTTTTCGGTCTTGTTTATGGAATTTGTTCATCTTATTCAGAGGCATGGGAGTATCAGAAGTATGTTGAAAAAAAGGTCCCTGTCCCTTAAATTTGCTGTGTATTTCTTTTTAATTTTTTCTACGATACTATTTTCGTATAGTGAGACTTATCAGTTTATATATTTTCAATTCTAATTTTTATGAGAAGGAAGATTTTAACAGTTATAGCGTTTGTGATTATGTTTATCGTTTTGGATAGATTAATCGCTATGGGGATATCTCATTTTGCTATTGAGAGACAGTTTGATACTAGAATTTTGTCTGTTGTGAAAGGTGAGATAAATGCTGATGTTTTGATTTTTGGTTCATCTCGTGCAGCGAGGAACATCTCTCCGTCAGAGGTAGAGAAAATTACGGATCTGAAAACTTATTCGCTTTCTTTCCCTGGGACCAATGTCGATTTTCAGGAAACTGTATTGAAACTTGTTTTGGATTCTGGGAATTTGCCTAAGAAAATAGTTTTGGTTTTGGACGATCCATTTGAAATTCAAAATCATTCAGCTATTACTTATCGATATGATTATTTATATCCTTATATTTGGTTTAATAGTGTAGAAGATATTCTTTGTGAAAGAGGTAAAAGAAACTGTGTTATGAGTTTTGTTTCGAAGTCATATGCCGAGAATTTGAATGTTGAAGAATCTCTAAATTATTTGGATGAAGGGAAGTTAAAAGAGGAACCTTTAACAAAAGTTGATTTAAGTGATGGGTCGATGCTTCTGGATTTTAACGATAAATCTTTTGGAAGTATCAATTATTCATCTAAAAAAGAAGTTTATGATAAGTCTTTGGAGTCTGCCGATTTGTATGGGAAATTGAAGGAATTTGTTTCTCTTTGCAAAGAGAATTCTATAGATTTGTATGTTGTTTTTCCTCCTTTGTATAGAGCTTCTACAGATGGATTTATTGATAGAATGAAAGAAGTTATAGGGGAGGGACCTAAATATTTTGAGTATCAAAATTTTATTGGAGAAAAGCAGTTTTTTTATGATGTTCATCATTTAAATAAGAGGGGGGCCTTGTTGTTTAGCAAAGAAATTGCAAGAATTATTGTTTTGCCGTGAGATTAATTTTAAGTTAATTCTAAGTTAATTCTAAGTTGCCAGATCTGTCCTTCTTGGATATATTGATATACGTTGAATTTGAATTCCCCTTATTAATATACCTATGGAAAATAGACTTCTGTACAGAAGGCTAAAAGCTACCAGAAGACGAGGTAGAATTGCGGTTTTTAAGTCTACCGCAAAAAGAAGAAGAAAAACTTCTATTTCAATAAAGGTAAAAAAACATGTTGCTAGAGAGATTTGGGCTGTGTCTATGTTGGTATTTGCCGCTTTGACGGTCCTAAGTTTGCAAGGAGCTTTTGGAATAATTGGAGATGTATGGGTTGGCTTATTGAAGCCAGTAATAGGGTGGGGAATTTATATAATTCCTGCGCTTTTTGCGATTGCCGGTTTTATGATTTTTGTTTCCAAAAAAGTAACTTTTGGGACGAGTAGAGTTTTTGGAATGGTTCTTTTTATGGTTGCTGTGTTGGGGATTTTACATATGTCTGTTCCTATTGAAAGTATTTTGGAATATGCAAAAGAAGGTAATCATGGTGGGTATGTTGGATTTGTGACCAACTTCTTATTTAGAGAAGTTTTGAGTATAGGAAATGTTGGAAGTGGGACGCTTTTTGTTGGAATGTTGTTGATTTCGGTACTTTTGACTTTTGAGGTTTCATTGAAGGATATGTTTAAAAAAATGGTTCCAAAAATTTCTATAGAAGTTGAAAAGGATTCTAAAAAGGCAAAAAGGAAGGTTGTTGAAGAAGAGGAGGATGAGCCTGGAATTCTGGGGAGAATTTTTAGTAAGAAAGGTTCTGAACCTGAATTGATGATAAGAAGACCTGTGAGTATGGAATCTGGAGCGGATGAAGCTGAGGATCCTGACAAGGAGGCTAGAGAAAAGATTGCGGCTAAATTGGCTGGTGATAAAAAAGAAAAGGCTGATGATGAGGCTTCTATTGCGGAGGCGGACAAAGAGGCCGATGCTATCGCCTTAGCCAAAAAGAAAGAACTGGAAGAAGCGGAAGATATGATTGAGTGGGAATATCCTTCATTGGATTTATTGAATTCAGAAAAGATAAAAATTCACGCCGATGATAAGTTTTTGAAAGATAATGCCGAGAAAATCAAATTGAAACTTGAGCAGTTTGGAATAGATGTGGTGATGCACGAAGTAAACGTTGGGCCGACCGTTATCCAATATACTTTGAAGCCTGATGAAGGAGTTAAATTGTCAAAAATTACTACGTTGAAAAGTGATATTGCGATGGCTTTGGCCGCTAAAGCGATTCGTATTGAAGCTCCTATTCCCGGGAAAGCTTTGGTTGGAATTGAAGTGCCAAATGATCATCGCGCTAATGTTCATTTGAGAGAAATATTGGAGAGTGATGCTTTTGACGGAGTTGATTCAAAATTGAGATTGCCTCTTGGAAGGGATGTTGCCGGGAATCCTGTTGTTGCTGATTTGGAAAGTATGCCACATTTATTGATCGCCGGTGCAACCGGTAGTGGAAAATCTGTTTGTATGAATGCATTTTTGCTTTCGCTTTTGTATCAAAATACTCCAGAAGAGTTAAAGATGATTTTGATCGATCCGAAGAGAGTTGAGTTGGCTTATTATAATGCGATGCCTTATCTTCTTACTCCTGTTATAAAAGAGCCTGATAAGGCTGCTATCAGTTTGCGTTGGGTTGTGGCTGAAATGACTCGTCGTTATCAAGTTTTGTCTGAGGTTCGTCACAGAAATATTATTGAATATAACGCTGACGACAATGTAAAAGACAAGCTTCCAAAGATCGTTGTTGTGATTGATGAGTTGGCTGATCTTATGATGGCTTCCGGAAAAGAAGTTGAGGCTTCAATTTGTAGAATTGCTCAGATGGCGCGTGCTGTTGGAATTCATTTGATTGTTGCAACGCAGAGACCTTCTGTCGATGTAATCACTGGTCTTATCAAAGCAAACATCCCTGCTCGTATTGCGTTTGCAGTTTCTTCGTCAATTGATTCCAGAACAATTTTGGATGGAGTTGGCGCGGAGGATCTTCTTGGACGAGGAGATATGTTGTACTTGCCGAGCGGTATGGGTAAGCCGATGCGTGTTCAAGGAGTTTATACTTCTACAAGAGAGATAGAGAAGGTGACGAATGCTGTGAAATTAACAAATGAGCCTATCTATAATGATGATATTACTTCTCCTGCAAC
>CAYURU010000007.1:0-10759 GCA_964447085.1 uncultured Candidatus Peribacteria bacterium
AGAGTCTTCCTTTCAGACCCGGGTTCGACTCCCGGCATCTCCACCAAAAATTCGTAGAATAAGCTGGGGTTTTTACCCATCATCGTTTTATCATAAGAAATTGACGCTTTTTTGCTGATATGAGATATTTTATATATGGGAAAATTTAAATTATTAATCACATTTGCTGTTTCTGTATTTGTTTTAACTGGATGTGTTTCGGCGCCAGACATAAAAGCCGATGTTTTTTCAGCCGATCGTTTGTCTAAAACGCCAAACGAAGTAGAACAAATAATTTCGGATAGCGATACGATTATTATCGATGTTCGGACTCCCGAAGAATTTTCGGACGGTTGTATTTCTAATGCAAAAAATATTGATATAAAATCCCCAGAGTTCTTAAATAAAATTTCCGAGTTAGATAAAGATGGCTCTTATCTTGTTTATTGTCGAAGTGGTGCTAGAAGTTCCCAAGCTATAGAACAAATGAAAGACATTGGGTTTGAAAACATAGTTGAGTTATATGGAGGCGTTGTAAATTGGGAAAAATCTGGTCACGACTTGAATCAGCATTGCTAAAATTAATATAAGATTCTTTTGTATTTGATATGTACATCTTGTTTTTGTTGTTACAATTTTAGTCCGACGTTTAAATGCTTGACTGCTGTGGGTTTTGGGTATATATTCAAAATGGTTTTATTCTTTAACCAAAAGAAATATGCCAAACTTTGATAAAACAGGTCCTGCTGGACAAGGACCAATGACTGGGCGAGGAATGGGGGCTTGCGCAGGAGTTCAGCAATCAGGGGGGATGGGACGTGGAAGAGGAATGGGATTCGGTGGAGGAATGGGTGGTTGCAAAAGGGGATTTTTCGTAAATTCTGAAGTATCCCTTGAAGATCAAGAAAAATTCTTGGAGAATAGACTTAAAGCCGTTCAAAAATTGAAGGCTGACTCTAAATCTAAAAAATAATGCCTCGTCCAAGACTTCGCAGACGCCTTCTTTCAACCCCCAGGGTTACTTTCTATAAACCACAAGGCATTCCTTTGCGCTCTTTGGAAGTTGTGGAATTAACATGTGAAGAATGGGAGTCTTTAAGATTAAAGTATATGGAAGGACTTGATCAAACAGAGTCCGCAAAAAAAATGGCGACATCACAGAGTACTTTGCAGAGAATTCTTTCTTCTGCTCAAAAAAAATTAGGACAAGCTGTAGTAAAAGGATTTGCTATCAAAATCGTTAAACAACCTGAAACTAATGACTAAAAAAATATTAATTTCAATATATATAGCAGTTATAGCTTTAATATTTGCGGTTATTTTGATATTACAGAGCAATTCCCCTGTAATTATATCGGCAGATCAAGAAGATAGATATGATTATGAATTTATATACGGGGAGGTTCAAAAAATAAATTCCTCGTTTAACGAGGACGAAGCTCAGGTTCTTGAAGTAGAGATTGATTCAGAAAATAAAGAGGGGATGGTTGTTATTGCTCCAGTAAGCTCAACCAATAATTTTAATGTTTATAGCGTTGGAGACAAGGTGCAAATTTATAAAATGACTGATAAAACAACAGGAGTTACTAACTATGAAACTGCTGATTATTATCATCAAGAGGGGCTTCAATGGATCTTTATTATTTTTGCGGTTATAGCAATTATTATAGCTAGGAAAAAAGGAGTGACTGCAATTTTGAGTATTATTATTTCTTTATCACTTTTTTATTTTGTTTTTTTAAAGATGGTTGTTTCGGGGTATTCGCCTGTGTTGTCTTGTCTGTTTTTTGTTTTCGTAGTTACGATGTTGACTATTCCTCTTATACACGGTTTTAATAAAAAATCTTTATCTGCTATTTTGGCTATTTTTATTGGGTATAGTTTTTCAATTTTAATTTCATTTATCTTTAGGGACGTTGTGCAATTAGGTAATACCCCTGATGAAGAGTTCCGAATGCTTGGTGTTATGTATTCGGACCTCTCCCTCTCTGATATATTGATAGCCTCTATATTTATGGGTGCTATAGGAGCCCTGATAGACACGGCGGTTTCAATTTCTTCCGCTATTTTTGAAGCATTGAAAGAACATAAAAGACTGTTATTTAAACAAGTTTATAAAATCGGCATAGAAGTTGGCAAAGATATACTTGGCTCTATGATAAACACTTTGCTTTTCGCTTACCTTGCTAGTAGTCTGCCTTTTTTAATTCTTGTTGTGCTGAGTAAAAGCAGTACTTTGTCTGAGCTCATAAATATGGATTTTATTGCTTTGGAATTAACTAGAACATTTATTGGAGCTATTTCATTGATATTGTTAATTCCTATTACGGCTACGATCTCTGCCTATTATTTTACAAAAATTAAGGAATAGGCTTAATCTTTATCGCTCCATCAAAAATTAGCTCGTTTGAGGTTGCGTTCTTTTGTGTTTGTGTTAAAATCGTCGCCTTTAACATTTTAGATGTGCTCAAAATAGACAAAATAGATTTATTAAAAGAGTTCGCCCGAAGGGACGAAGCTGAGGGCGTGAAGCCTACGGCACAGGTTAATGGTACGCAATGGACTGTTGATGTTTTTGGAAATTACGTTAAGAAAACTCCGCGTGACCCATCTGTTAATACTGCGGGCGAGCTTTTTGGCAGACATCAAGAGGCTATAGCGTTAATGAATAGTCAGTATTATAACCAAAAAGGGAAAAAGCCTCCGGTTCCGGGGATGTCTATGTTGAGCGATGAATGTATGATTCAAGAGAGGGTTTGCGGGAGGAGATTGAATGATTTGTCTGACGAAGAAATAGCTAGTCTTCCGAGTGACTCATTACTCGACCTTTATCATCTTTTGAATTGTGCTTTGGCCGTGAAAAATCCTAAAGGAATTTTGACTGATTTCGTTGATTTACCGGGATACAATTTTGATATTCCAAGCTGGAAGCGTACGTGGAAGGCTATGCAAGCCAGGTATTCAATAAATATTATGGTGGGGGATGACGGCAAGATTTTTTTTGTTGATCCTGATATGTATTATGCTTCTACCAGAAACGCTGGGACCTTGGTCGGGGCGGCTGTGATGAAGCCTGTAATGATGCTTTTTACGAAAATGTTCCGAGACGAAATACTACAGATTTTGAATGACAGAAGAAAAAACTCTTAGGCGGTTTATTTAGTCTAACTTGTTTCGGGTCTGTTTACTTTCCCTCATTTATTCCAAAGTTAGCAACAACATCATTACTCCAATTCCGAGGACGAAACATATTAGTTGTAAGACGGATTTTTTCACTGCGGTTTCTTTGTGGAGCTCTGGGATTAGGTCGCTTGAAGCGATGTAAATAAAATTTCCGGTCGCAAAAGGAATTAAAAAAGAAGTCGTATCTGTAGTGCGTGCACCTAAAACCAAAATGAGAGTAGTTCCTACGACTGCCGCGAGAGCTGTTAGAAAATTTAAAAATATGGCTTTCTTGGCCGAAAATCCGCCATGGATCAAAACTCCAAAATCCCCAATCTCTTGAGGAATTTCGTGCAAAATTACCGCTGTGGTAGTGGCTATTCCGACAGGGATGCTGACTAAATAAGACGCACCAATAATCATTCCGTCTATCAAGTTATGTATCGAATCTCCAAATAAATTCATCCAAGCAAAAGGGTGTTTGTGCTCTTTTGTAATAGGCAGATGACAGTGTCTCCAATGAATAAATTTTTCTATTACAAACGAGAGCATTATCCCCGAGATTACAAATAAAGATGTTTTTATCGTGAATCCTCCGGCTTCTTCTACGGCTTCCGGAAGCAGATGAATGAACGCATCTCCTATCAAAGCGCCGGCTGAAAAGCTAATTAAATAAATCACTATTTTTTTGAGCTTGTCGGTTTTTATTGCAATTGCGGAAAGGCCAACTATTGATATTAAACTTACTATAATGACGCTTGAAAGCGCGTAGAACCAAGTTGTTTGCATAAGTTGTTTTGTTATTTTTTACACTCTTCGCAGAGTCCTGAAAATTGGAATGAATGAGAAGAAATAAATATATTTAAAAATTTTTTATTAAGTTTTTCTATGAACGATTTGTCATTTATGTGTATTTCTTTAATTTTGCCACAGGACGTGCAAACGAATTGATGGTGGCAGTGTGATTTGTCTAAACATTCAAATTCTTGGCAGGCTATAAATTTACCTTCAGATGTTTTATGGACCAAATTCAAAGATGAAAGAAGAGATAATGTTCTGTAAACTGAGACTGTGTCGATTTCTTTTCCGTTCTTGTTTATCAGGTTTGCTATTTCATAAGCATTTAGCGCTTTAGGTGATTTTTCAATAGCTTCTGTCACGAGTGTTCTCGTTGTAGTTAGTTTGTGTCCTTTATCGGACATCACTTTTTGTGCGTGGCGAGAGTAGGTCATTTTTATAGTCTTTGTAAATGCAATAATGTTGCAATTACTATGAATATACACGGAGGGGTTTTGTTAAGCAAGGTGTTTGTTTTGAAAAAATTGACACGGACTGATGGATAAAAAAGGACCGCGTAAAGCGGTCCTTTTAATTTAAACATTTACTTTCTTTGTTCTTCGGGAGTTAAAAATTAACCCAAAGTTTTTACCCATTCTGCGAATCTTCTTACTCCTTCTGTGATGTCTTCATCAGATCCTACGAAAGAGAAACGGATGAAGTTTTCGCCGTGTGGACCGAAGCCTGATCCATGTAAGCAAAGGATGTGAGCTTCACGCATCAATCTGTCTGCCAATTCTTTTGAATTTATTCCTAATTTTTCACAAAGGTTTGTGACGTTTACGAATAAGTAGAAAGTTCCTTTTGGAATTTTTGCTGATACTCCAGGGATGTCATTTACCAATTTAGAAATAAGATCTCTTTTTCTTAGATATTCTAGGCGCATTTTTTCTACAGCCGCTGGAGACTCTGCTCCTGATACAGCCTCTAATAATGCCCATTGATTCATAGCTGCAGGACAAGAGGTGTCATTGATTTGTAGATGTTCAATTTTTCCTTTCATTTCAGGATTTTTGGTTGCAGACCAACCCATTCTCCATCCAGTCATTGCGAATGATTTTGAAGATCCATTCAACAACACTGTTCTTTCAGGCATTCCTTGGAATTGAAGAATTGATTCGTGTTTTCCTTCAAATACGATGTGATCATAAATTTCATCTGAAATCACCCAGAAATCGTGTTCAACTGCCAGCTTTGCCAAGCCCTCAAGCGTTTCTTTACTGAATACGCCTCCTGTTGGATTACAAGGACTGTTTACTACCATCAAGACTGTTTTGTCTGTGATCGCAGCTTTTACTTCTTCTAAATCTGGTTGGAATCCTAATTCTTCTTTTAAGCCTACGAATACAGGTTTGCCACCTAAATAGTTAGTAACTGAAGCGTAAATAGGCCAAGCCGGATCGAAAATAATAACTTCATCTCCTTCATCTACAGTGGCGTTTATAGTATTCCAGATGCAAGGTTTTGCCCCTGCGTGAATTACGACGTCGTTGAGATCAAATTTTATGCCTGTTATGGCTGTTTCATAGTCTGCGACCCCTTGCCTTACTTCAGGGATTCCTGGAGGTGGAGTGTAGTGAGTTTTGTTTTCTTGAATAGCTTTGATACCAGCTTGTTTGATGTTTTCTGGTGTATCAAAAGCAGGTTCTCCGATTTGGAGGAATATTAATTTTTCTCCTGTTGGAGCAAGCTCTTCTTTGATGAATTTTTGAGCTTTTGCCATTACTGAGAAGGCATCCTCTGTGCCGAGTCGGCTTAGGCGGTTTGAGAATTTGCGCATATTTTAGGGTTAAATGTATATAAGTTTAATGGGTTTTTGGTTGCGAGTTTAGCGTGTGATGCGTTGCGTTTTTTTGCTTTAATTCTCGCTATTTTGCAATTTTTCGAGCGATCACTTTTTCAACTTTTTCTACTATATTTTTGTTTTTTAAACCGTATTTTTCCATTAATTGCTCAGGCGTTCCTGATTCCCCAAAAGTATCCATTACTCCGACCATTTCAGCAGGAACAGGATAAGCTTGAGCGACTGCTTCAAGAACGGCAGATCCCATACCTCCCATAACTTGATGTTCTTCGGCGGTGACGAGAGCTCCGGTTTTGCGAATACTTGAGAGAATTGTTTCTTTATCCAAAGGTTTGATCGTGTGTAGATTTATTACTTCTGCGGAAATTCCTTTTTCCGCGAGGAGATCTTTTGCTTGCAATGCTTCTGCTACCATCGCGCCACAGGCGACGATCGTAACGTCGGTTCCTTCTTCCATTACCATCGCTTTATTTACATCAAAAGGGGTGTCGGCAGTTGTGACGACTGGGACTTTTTCGCGACCGAAACGGATATAAACAGGTCCGTCGATTTTTGCGGCTGCGAGAATGGCTTTCTTGGTTTCGTGGTAATCCGCAGGAACCAAAAGAGTCATATTTGGAAGGCATCTCATAAGAGCAATTTCTTCGAGAGCTTGGTGGGTCGCGCCGTCCGGGCCGACCGAAACTCCTCCGTGAGCTCCACCTAATTTAACATTTAATTTGTTGATGCAAGTTGTCGTGCGGATTTGTTCCCAGGCGCGACCTGAAACAAATACTCCGTATGTGCAAACGAACGGAATATATCCCATAAGCGAAAGTCCGCCTGCCACATTTATCATATTTTGTTCAGCAATACCTACGTTTACAAATCTATCCGGAAATTTATCTCTGAATTGGCAGGTGAGTGTAGATTTTGAAAGATCTGCATCCAAGACCATTACATTTGGATTTGTGTTTCCAAGTTCTATGAGGGCGTCTGCCCATCCTTGTCTTGTTAGCGCGAGTTCGAATGTTCGCATAGTATGTTTTTTTAGTTAGATCCGGATCTTGCTATAAGGATACGTGAAGTCCGGACTCTAGTATAATTTAGAGTATATTAATTATTTAATTCCGCTTCTTGTGCGTCGAGTTCGGCAAACGCTTTGTCGCGTTCTTCTTGATTTGGTGCTTTGCCGTGCCAGCCTGGATTGTTGGCCATAAATGAAATGCCTTGTCCTTTTATGGTTGTGCAGATAATCGCTGTTGGGCGAGTTGGATCGAGTGAATCGACTTGTTCCCCTTTTGCTAAAGTTTCGAATTTTTTGAAGGCATCGTAAACTTCTTTTACATCGTGACCGTTTATAACGATCGTGTTCCAGTTGAATGCTTCGAATTTTTTGTCCAAAGGAGCGACTTCCATTACATCTTCACATTTTCCGTCAATTTGAAGACGATTGTAGTCGATGATAATGCAAAGATTGTTTAATTTATATTGAGCTGCAGCCATAATTGCTTCCCACATTGAACCTTCTTGTAATTCTCCTTCACTTGATAAATCGAATACACGACAATCGTTTTTGGCAGGATCGGCGACGGCACGTTTCTTGAGCCCGAGCGCTTCGCCAACTGCAATTGAAAGATTTTGTCCGAGTGATCCTCCGCCAACTTCTATGCCGTGTTCGTGGTCAATTTTTGGGTGGCCTTGGAGGAAATGGCCGAATTTTCGGAAGCCTAATAATTCTTTTGGGTCGAAATATCCGGCTCGGCTGAGAATTGAATAATAAACAGGAGTGATATGAGCTTTTGAAAGGATAAATCGATCTCTATTTTCCCATCCTGGAGAATCTGTGTCGTGACGGAGAATAGAGTTGTATAAAACCGTCAAAATATCCGTAGAGGATAAAGCTCCCCCCGGATGTCCTGAGCCCGCAGTGAAAACTTCTTCAACAATATCTCTGCGAACCTGAATAGCCTTGAGTTTTAGGGCTTTTTCGTCGAAAGAAATCGGGTATTTCATTGTGTGTTTTTAGACCGTATGTACCGAGATTTTATATCTTGTCGGGAAGTATTTCAACCCTAAAAACGGCTTATAAAAGGGAAGGAGTGGTGAAATTTTTATAATGTGGTAAAAACTACTGAATTTTTTCCATTCTAGATTACTGGAAAGCTCTAAAGACTTTCTCCTCTTGACTAATATTTGATGTTTTGTCATAATTCCGCCCTTTAGGGATTAAAAAGAGATTATGGATCTTCAAACAGAATCAATTTACAAAGAGGAGATGAGTTCAGACCCAAGGCGTTTTATGCCACTATTTGATGAAAATTATTCCGGGCTGTACAGGTTTGTTGCACGAAGAATTGAAGACGAAATTATTCGAGAACAGATTGTAAGAATTTCTGTTCTTGATGCAATCGGTCAGATGGAGACTTGTCCGAAAGACATAAATTTTCTCACTTGGCTTTATAAGATTGCTAAAGAGCGTGTCGGGGAATATGCGAAAAAAGGAGTTGGAGGGATGTCGGGGACGATTGAATCTCCTATTTTTGACGGAGCGAGTGTAACTGAAGGAGTTTACGATGACGAATATAAATTGAAACAACAAGCTGAAGGGTATTTCTCACTTTTAACTTATGATGAAAAAGAAATTGTAAGACTTAAGTTTTTTGAAGAATTAACTGATGGGGAAGTTATGTATGTGATGGGGTTTTCAGCCGGAAATGTTGGTGCAAAAATTTATCAAGTTTTAAAAAGAAGTTATGAAGTTTTATTTGGAAAGGTTGATGAATATGCCGGTGTGTACTATGGTGAACTATACAGCTTTCTTTCACGCTTAAAGGGCATTGAAAAGATTCCTGTTCCTGAGGTTTTTAAATTAAAATTGAAAGCTGAAGTTATCAATAAATTAGATAAGATGTACGCTGATAAATTTGGACAGACTGCGAGCGGAAGTGACGAAGCTAGCTATCCCGATGAGGCTGGTTATGTCGATGGTTCGGCTGAGACGGATGACGATTTTGGAACGGCTGGGGATTTCGGTGCAACTGGTGTTGCTGAAGCTGCTGCTAAAACAAGTCCAATAAATATTGGCTCAGGTGATCCTGCTAAGGCTTTTGTCTATGCGGCAAAAGGAATGAGCAAGGAAGAAATAGACGAAATTACTCGTGAATATGTTGCAAACAGAGAGGCTGGGAAGAAAAAAGAAGAGAAAGTTGCGGATGTGGTTACAGAGACTATTACTCCTGATGATAGCAATGCTTATGCAGAAGATATTGTGGAAAATGTTCCTGTTCAATATCAGTCTGCGGACGAATATGCAGATGAAATGTATGATAATTTTGTTGATAAATTAGATGATTTTTGGGACAGATGGAGAACGGTTTTTCAGGTTAGCGTTACTGCAATAATTGCTCTTTGCGTGGTGTTTTTTACGGTCGTTTGGTTCACCGATGAGTCTGTGACTTTACCTCCTGAAGGAGCTTTGAAATTTATTGTGAATTACAACGAAGGATTCTCAAATGATCAAAGTGATGAGGCTGTGAGAACTAAGATTGAAAAAGATTTAATATCAAAAATCGCGGAAGGTAAGAAAATTATTTCCGCCGATGTTTCGAGAGAAGAAAAAACTTTAAATATCGATTTTGATGTCAGAGGCAATGGCGGTTTGGTCTATGTCTTTGATGTCAAAGGTGATAATCTTTTCCGTGTAAAAAGTTTTAAGGAAACGGATTAGATGAAACTTCTGATTGCTACAAAAAATAAAGGAAAATTTAATGAAATTTGCGGAGTTCTAAAGGCTGATACTTCTGTGTTTGGTGAAGATTTTGACGGTGTTTTTCTTGGGGATTTGAATGTTTCCGACGAGGACTTTTCGGAGGACGGGGTCACTCACGCTGAAAATGCTTACAAAAAAGCTAGTTATTATGCGTCGAAATTTAAAAATGATTTTGATTTTGTTTTGGGAGAGGATTCCGGAATTTATGTAAACGCTTTGGCGGACGAATTGGGCTTGCAGACGCGAAGATGGGGCGCCGGAGAATTGGCGTCGGACGAGGAATGGCTTGAGTATTTTATGAAAGAAATGGAGAAAAAAGCTTCCAATGATAATTTGCGAGGCGCCAAATTTGTTTGTAGTGCGTGTTTTATTGGCGATGGTATTGTTGAATATTTTGAGGGTGAAACTTTCGGGAAAATTGTATATGAAAAACAGGCTGGAATTTTGCCAGGGTTGCCTTTGAGTTCAGTGTTTTTGCCGGATGGATATGATAAAGTTTATGCGGCTCTTAGTCGTGAAGAAAAAAACGCTATTAGTCACAGAGGGCGCGCTATGAATAAAGTTAAAGACTTTTTAATCAATTTAAAAAATGGAATTTAAAGAAGTTTTACAGAACAGAATTTCCACTCGTTCGTATAACGGGAAACCTGTGACAAAAGAACAGGTGGACGAAATATTGACGTTGATGAGATTGGCTCCGACCGCACGACATCTCGAATCTTATAGAGTGAAAGTTTCTGTGGGAGACGCTGATTTTGTTGAGCAAATAGGGAATTCAAACGGGCAAATAGATAGAATCCGGGGATGTGGGGCTGTGATGGTTTTCTTTGCTGAGCCTCAAAATGTTGTTAGCAAGTATGGCGACAAAGATCTTGGCGTTTTTTGTTTACAGGATGCGACTCTTGCTTGTGCTTATGCTCAGTTGGCTGCGACCGATTTGGGTTTATCAACTTTGTGGATGGGTGCTTTTGATGATGAAAAATTAAAAGACATTTGTGGCGTTGCCGGTAGCAATCTAAGGCCCAGTTCGATTTTGATATTGGGACATAGTGATGAAAATCCTGAAAGATCTACAAGGAAGGATTTGAATGAAATCCTATTGTAAAAATTCCGTATTCCATGAAACACGACTTGCATATTAGAACATTTGTGCTATACTATATGCGCAAATTATACCCTTGCACTTTAACAAAAGGAGTTTTTACACTCAAACAGCCATCCGGCGC
>CAYURU010000007.1:10769-15878 GCA_964447085.1 uncultured Candidatus Peribacteria bacterium
ATAGTTGACTCTATTTAAAAATATTGTATAAATAACGGTTATTGTATGGAAAACGATGGAGATAAAAATTTAAGGCCTGGCCCTGATCGTGAAGATAGTGTGTCTGAACTTGTTGGTGGTACATCTGTTGATATTAAGCCTGCTAACGTTGTCGATACTTCTTATCGCGATACCGAAAAGGCCGAAACGAAACCTGGCGTTCTCAAATTGTTGTCCGATGAAACCGGCGCTGATTTGAAAAAAACTCTTGGAATGTTTGTTCCTGAATCGGAAAAGCGTGACGAAAATATTTATTTTCAATTTATGGTTTTTTTAAGTGGGAGAGAGTTTTCCGATTTTTTACCCGATTCTTTAAATATTTCTATTAAAGAGAATTATGTTTTGTTGGTTTTGAATTTTCTTGGAAGCAAGAATCGCGATATTGTTTCTCCGGGAGTTCTTTCTAGTCCTGAGTTTAAGAGTGTTTTGACAGAGCAAATATTGAAATCCTTTAATTTTTTTACTGAAAGAGCACTAGATCCTTCGGAAAAAAACAAGGCCACCGCTGATTATCTCACGAAGGCTATTACTTGGATAAACAGGTCTTATCAAGCCTTTGTCAAAAACGCTAAGGCTGATTCTGGCAAAAATGTTCAAGATGGTTCTATTGAAAAATCTGAAGAGGTTTAATGCTTATTTTCGATAATTGGTTTTATTTCTTCACACTTATTAAAAGACCCGAGCCTATTTCAATGAGGTTTGTTTGAAGATCTTTTCGTTTTGAAATTAGCTTGAAGTAAGGAGCGAGCGCCTCTTTGTGCGAGATTGCGTTGTCGGTGATTATAATGCTTCCTTTGCGGGTACGAGGGAGGATTGCTTTTAAATAATCGGAGTGTTCGTATTTAGTCGCGTCTAAGAAAATTAGGTCAAAATATTTTGGAGTTTTTGGGATTGCCTCAGGGGCGTGTCCGAGTATTTGAGTGATGTATGGGAGTAATTTTGCTTTCGTGAAATTGGCCGTAGCGAGCGGAAAGCGGAGTTTATAGTTGGATTCGATTGTATAAAGGTGAAGTTTTTTATTTTTGTAGATTGATTCATTTCCAGATTTTGATGGTAATTTTGAAGTGGTTTTGTGACAGTTTTGGAATTTGCATTTAGAGTTTGATTCAGGTTCGGTTTCTTTTTCAGCTTTTGCTTTTAAAGCTTCAGCCATATAAATTCCGCTGACGCCGTTGCTAGTCCCAATTTCCAAAATTTTTTTGATTTTTGAAGTGCGAATCAATGTGTTTAAAAACAAGCCAGTTTCTTTTGATATATTCCAAAAATCTCTACGAGTTTTGTCGAGTTCGTCTAAAAGTTTGAGAATTTTTTTATCCATATGTGTCGAGTATAGCTGTAAAAAAAATTAGCTCAAACTAAATTCGACTGCCGCAAAAAGAATATAGAATAAAGTGAGGAGAATTGCTTCTTTTTTACTCAATTGGCGATGAGTGTTTAAGAAGAAAAATAAAACGATTGACGCCATAAACATAAACATACCCGTTGAATAGACCAGTTTTGCGTCGAATTTAAAAGGGTTCATAATTGCAAGGATTCCGATGACGATAGTTGCATCATTTAATACCGTTCCCAAGATGTCTCCTAGTGCCAAACTGTCGTGGTTTTTTCTTACTGCTTTGATTGAGAATATCAACTCCGGAAGTGTCGTGCCGAGCGCTACTATAAACATTCCAACTAACGCCGGGTTGATACCTATTAAGTTTGCTATTTGAATTCCGGACTTTACAGCTAAGTTCGAGCATATCAATAAAAACGCCATACTCATAACTAGTAATCCAAAGTTTTTTATAGAAAACTTTCTAGCCGAGACTTGTTTTTCTTTGCTGTATCTGTTTAAGGTCCAAGCATAGAAAACCACTCCCGCCATTATGAGCAAAATGCCGTCTGCGCGTGTGTATTGTCCGTCCCATCCAAGAAGAATTGGCATACTCATTGACAACAGAAATACCCATTTGTTTTTGATCGTTTCGCTCGTAACTTTGATGTTTCTTTTCGCAAACAAAAGTACTACTGCAAAGACTAAAGTAAGGTCTGCGACGTTTCCTCCGAATAGCGTTCCTAAGCCAATTTCTGGTTTGTCTTGCAGGGCTGATGAGATTGAAATAAATGTTTCTGGAAGAATTGATATTCCAGAAACTATTAAAAATCCTACGACGTATCTTGATAATTTAAGTCCGTCAGCTAGGCGTGAAGAAAATTTAATAGCCAATCCGCCACTTTTGACGAGGAGTACCAATGAAATTATAAATATCGCGATATTTAGCATTATTTGTATTTATTTTTATTGTTTTATTATAACACAAAACAGCGATTTAGGGAAGTAGTTAAACCGCTGTTTTTATAAATGTTTGGATGTGCTTGGAGTCGATCGTTGGTTTTACTCGAATTTCACTTCAACCACTGATTCTGCCGAGTAACCGAGTTTGTCTATTACTTTTACTTTGATAAGGTGTGCTTGTCCATCTCTCCATAATTGAGATATTCTCAAGCTTGATCCTTCGGTTTCTTCTTGTGTCGTGAATTTCAAAACGTCATCAATATAATATTCAATGCGATCTAGTCCGTTTGGGAACGACGATTTGATTTCAATTTTTGCATTTGTCCCTTCAAGTTTTTCGTTTGCTGAAGGAGAAGTTATTGTTGCGGTTGGAAGTTTTTCTGCGCTTATAGATGTGTGGATGTCGTCGTATTCTGTTGGCGGATTTCCTGATGATATTTCGACTCCTTCTCCAAAATTTACTCCTTCAGGAAGAACTTCAGGGTTTTCTTGGAAATATCTTTGAATTGCTGATGTCCAACTGTCGTATGGAGCTAGGGAAGTGTGCTTAATATAAAGTACATTTTTAATTGCTTCTTTTGGTGTGAATTCTGTAGCGAGCTTTCCTGAAATTTTGTCGATTTGTACTTTTATAAAGCTGTCGTCAATCGCCGTAGGAACTGCAAAGCTTGCGAAGTATTCCTCTTTTATGAATGCTTGTGGAGTGTTTGCGCCAGGAAGAAGTCCTGAGGTTGTTGAAACTGCTATTTTTTTGACGCCTGTTGGGAGAGGGAATGGTTCAACTGGTAATTTTGCCAACGCTTTTACCATAGTTGTTTGGAATACGTAGCCGTTCAAACCTTCGCCCGTCGCATTCATTTTGAGAGGTTCTCCACGCGTATTTCCTCCCCAAACTCCTACGATTACTTGAGGAGTATATCCGATAATTAAACCGTCTCCCGGAGCTACTGATTTTGTTCCGCCTTGTTTACTTTCTTTTGTCGAAGTTCCTGTTTTTGTGGCGACTTCTCTGCCGGAAATAATGAGTGATTGTCCGAGTTTAATAGAATCGTCGGAAAGAATAGAATTGATCAAATATGCTATTTGAGGATCAAGAACTTCCGGGATTTGATCGGCTGTTTTTGGCTTGTATTCCTCGAGAACGTCTCCTTTTGAATTTTCAATTTTCTTTATTGCGTTGAGGTCGATTTTTTTACCGTTGTTGGCAAATACCGTGTATGCCTGGACCATTTCATACAAAGGAATTTCGCCTGCTCCTAAAGCTAGGGGATATCCGTATTGGTGGTTTTTGTCCAAAGTTGTGATCCCCATTCTTGTTGCTAAATCGATGATGTAGTTTTGTTGTCCGGCTAAGAAATATGCTTGTATTGCTGGAATGTTTCGTGATTGTCCGAGCGCTGTTCGGAGAGTAAGTCTTCCCATAAATTTTCCGTCGAAGTTCTGAGGAGAATCCGCTCCAAAATTCATAGGTACGTCGTATGTGACGCTGGCCGGACCATAGCCGTTGTAGAACGCTTGTGCGTAAACGATCGGTTTGAATGAAGATCCCGGTTGGCGTGGGCGCATTACTACGTTTACGTTTCCATCTATTTCTGTGTCGAAATAATCACGGCTTCCGACCATCGCCAAAATTTCTCCTGTTTTGACGTCTGCTGCCAAGACCGCGATGTTGTTTGCACCATAAGTTGATTCGTTCGCAGTACCTCTTTCCAAAGCCACTTTTTCAGCGTGTTCCTGTAGTTCCGGGTCGAGTGTTGTGTAAACTTTTAATCCTCCGGTTTCGACTATGTCTTTGCCGTATTTTTCTTCCAAAATTTGTTTTATATAAAACACAAAATGTGGAGCTTTTAAGTCTTCTCTGTATGTATTGAATACAATTGTTTGCAGTTCATTTACGGCTTGTTGTCGCTGTTCGTGAGTAATGTATCCCAACTCCTCCATTCTTGCCAAAACTATATCGCTACGACCTTTTATATAAATTTTTTCGCCGTTTCCTAAGTCAACTGTTTGTCCCAAACATCCTCTTACAAAATCTTCTGTTACAAGGTCTGCTTCTGCTTTAATTTTTCTTAACTCTAATTCTTCCAGACTAAATGTTTTTAGTAGGTGTGAATATTTGTTATTTCCGTATGGATTGTATCTTGTTGGCGCTTGAGGAAGTCCTGCCAAAACAGCACTTTCTGCGAGTGTTAAATCTTTTGCGTTTTTATTGAAATAAATTTCAGATGCCTTTTGTATTCCGTATGCGTTATTGCCGTATGGGATGCGGTTTAAATAGAGTTCAAGAATTTTATCTTTGTCGTAAGAACGTTCAAGTCTTATTGCCAAAATCAGCTCTTTTAATTTACGGATGTACGATCGTTGTGATGAAAGAAATGTGTTTTTTACATATTGTTGAGTGATTGTGGATCCTCCGCGGGCTCCTCCTATCCCTGTGAGTTCGTGAAAAACAGCCTTTGTAATACCAGGTAAATCAAATCCGCTGTGTTCATAAAACTGGTCGTCTTCTATCGCTACTGTTGCATTGGCTAGAGTTTTTGCAATGGCGTCCATTTTTACATATTCGCGATTTTCTTCTCCGTGAATCGTATAAAGAAGTCCTCCTTCTTTGTCGTAAATTTCAGTGGATTGTGCGGCGGCTAATTTATCGAGATTTGATACGTCCGGCAGAGTGATGGAGAGGATTCCTATCAATAACGCCATTAAAATTGTTCCAAGTATTGCGCCGCCTATGATTATTGTAAGAAACCAAAACACTATACGTTTTTTTGGACTTTCGTCTTTTGATGGTG
>CAYURU010000008.1:0-10029 GCA_964447085.1 uncultured Candidatus Peribacteria bacterium
CAAATCTTCAAAACAGCAATTCCGTAAAGGAATCTCGGCAAAAGGCTGAGGGTCATCGACAAAAGATCGAAGATTCTCGACAGATCGAAGATTCTCGACATTCTTCCGATTCAGCTCACAAACCCGATAAAAAAGGAAAATTTTTTAAACACAAAAATATAAACAAACAATTTAACAAACAAGAGAATATGAACTCAAACAAGAGTGAAAGCTCACAACATAGCTTTAATAAAAAGCAAAAAAATTATTCAAAAAATCAGGATGGTCAGGACCGGGGCTATCCCGGGGCTAGAAGTGCCAAACCTGGGCGAAAAATCAGGACCGGGGCTATCCCGGGGCTGACAGGGAAACAAAACAATCAAAACATTAAACCGGATCCAAATTCCGCTCGTCAAAAAGCTAAAAATGCTTTTGACCAAGCCAAGGAATACGTTGCAAATGCACCAAAAACAGTAGCCGTAAAATCCCGCCCACAGAAAACCAAAGCCAAGACAATGGCAGCATTCAAAGGACTTCGCATTATACCAATCGGAGGATTGAACGAAGTGGGTAAGAATATGACGGCGTACGAATACAACGCGACAGGGCGTCCGCAAGACAAACAAATTATTGTTATAGACATCGGTCTTCAATTCCCTGAGGAAGATATGCTCGGAGTCGATTATGTGATTCCGGATCCTGCGTACTTAGAAGAAAATCAGAAATATATTAAGGCGGTAGTTATAACTCACGGACATCTCGATCACATTGGTGGTATTCCGTACATTCTCCCGAAGATCGGTTTTCCTCCGGTGTACGCAACGAAGCTTACTCGCGGGCTTATAGAAGCGAGAATTGAGGAGTTTAAACTTACAAAATTTACTCGTCTCCACACTATCGATCCAAAAGAAAATTTAAAATTCGGAGCGTTTATGTTGGAGTTTTTCCGTGTTGCGCACTCTATTCCCGACTCAGTCGGTATAGTTATCAGTACGCCAAATGCACGTGTGGTTCACACAGGAGATTTTAAATTTGATGATTCCCCTGCCGGCATTCAGCCGAAGGCGGATATAGACAAAATCCAGGCGCTTGGAGGTAGAAACGTGACGGTTCTTTTGTCCGATTCTACAAATGCTTTGAAGCCTGGGCATACTATGTCAGAAGCGGATATCGGAGAAAATCTCGGACGTCTTATAACAGCGGCAAAAGGTCGCATAATTATCGCGTCTTTTTCTTCTTTGATTGGACGTATTCAGCAGATTTTTGAATATGCTGAAAAAACAAATCGCAAGATTTATATTTCAGGGCGCAGTATGAAAGAGAATGTAAATTTAGCCTTGAAATTGGGATATTTAAAAATTCATACGAGCTTAATTCGAGATATAAAAAATGTTAGCAAAGCTCCAGACGGAGAAGTATTAATAATGACGACTGGATCGCAGGGCGAAGCCGTTTCAGCACTTACGAAAATTGCTATGAATGAGCATCCTCAGGTGCATATTAAGAAAGGTGATACAGTCATTGTTTCTTCTACGCCAATTATTGGGAATGAACGATCAATTTTTACCGTGATCAACAGTCTAAATATGCTTGGAGCGAAAGTTATTCATCATCAAATTAGCGCGATCCATACATCCGGACACGGATATCAAGAAGAGTTGAAACAGATGATTCGTATGGTCAGACCGAAATATTTTGCACCGGTACATGGTGAGTATTTTATGCGTCAGGCGCACAAAGAGCTTGCGATCGAATGCGGGATTCCGGAACAAAATTGTGTAATTGTGCAAAATGGTGGAATCCTCGAAATCCCATATCCGGAAAAAACACCAACTGCATCTGCATCAAATATTTCTACTCAGGCTATTTCTACCACGGCTGCCTTAGCATCCGCTACACTACACGTGAGCAAAGAAACAGTTGAAGCGAAATATATTCTTATAGACGGTCTTGGAGAAGGAACGATCGGATCCCAGGTGATGATCGAACGCCAGAAAATGTCTCAAAACGGAATCCTTCTAATAGTTCTAAGTACAGACAAAAAAACTCATAAACTCACTGAAAATCCGAATATTCTATCTCGCGGGTTTATATATATGCACGAATACGATGAAATTACGAAAGAGATCAGCGCATTAGTTGCAGACGCCTATAAACAATTCTTACGCAAGAAACCCGATGCTGATCGCAAAGAAATCAAACGTTATATTGAAGGTGTAGTTGAGCGTTATTCTCATCAAAAACTCGAACGTCGTCCGTTGATCGTGCCGATTGTTTTCGAACGCTAAAATCTGTTTCTACCATCTTCCACTCGCACCACCTCCACCACTCGACCCACCCCCAAATCCGCCAAATCCTCCACCACCCGATCCACCTCCCCATCCGCCCCCGTGTCCGCCTCCGATAAACCATCCCCCTCCACCGGCACGTCTTTTTTTGATTTTAGCTCTCCATCCGTCTAAGAATTTAGCTCTGGATAAAATCAAATCCAAAAGCAATCCGCCTACCGCGAATCCGCCCACACAAATAAAAAACATTATCCAACTCGACAAAAACATTACGCCAAAAATACACGCGAGTACGGCTCCAAAAACGCCACCCGGCCATATCCTGTGTGACGATCCAAGCGCTTGTATAAAAGCAAAGAAAAAATTTGCAAAAATAAAAACTACAATCAATATTGACTGAGCATTCCACCCGCTAGACCCAGAACTAGCCTTTGCCACATTCGCATCGTTCATCACACTGTATTCGCCCTTTATCTCTCCCATAATTGCATTTACTCCAGCATTGATTCCGCCAGCATAATCCCCGCTCTTAAAAGAAGGCACGATCAGCCCGTCGACAATCCGCCCACTTTCCGAATCCGTCAGCGCTCCCTCCAGTCCGTACCCGACCTCGATTCTAACTTCCCTTTCTTCTATTACCACCAAAAGCAAAACTCCATTGTCTTTATCTTTAGTCCCAATTCCCCATTCTTTAAATAATTTTTCTGCATAATTTTCAATATAATCACCACTCAAATTTTTAACCGTAACGACAGAGATTTCGTTACTTGTGCTTTTTTCAAATTCACTCAAACTTGTTTCCAAAGATGTTTTTGCAGAAGTATCCAAGACTTCGGCAAAATCATTTACATATCCGGTTGGAGTCCCGGGTGATTCATAAGCCCGTGCCGTATCGTCGCCACCAAATCCGCATCCAATTGCAAATGCCAAAAACGAAATCGCTAATACACAAAATAAAACAAGTTTTTTAAACGTTTTTCCAATCATAATTTTTTATTAAAACTAGTCCACAGCTCCCATTGCAGGAGTTCCCTCAGCCGTCACGGTGGAAGTCTCATCTTCAGTGGAAGTTTCATCCCCAGTTGAAGTCTCAACTTCGCCTTCAACTTCACCTTCCGCTTCGCCCTCCCCATTCAAATTAAACTCAACTTTTGGAGCAGACTCAGCACCGCTTACAGCCTCAAATAATTGTTTCTCTGCGTCAAATCCAAAAATCCCAACTAACCATACTCCAGGGATTGCCTTTGCTCTGATGTTATATGTTTGCACAGTTTCATTGAATCTTCCTCTCTCAACAGCAATTCTGTTTTCAGTTCCTTCTAGTTGATCTTGTAACGACAAAAAGTTTGTAGATGATTTCAAGTCTGGGTAAGCCTCAACCGCCACAAGTAATCTTGAAAGTGCTCCGGACAGCTCATCTTGTGCACTTTCGAAAGCAGCGAAAGTTTCTGGATTATTTAAATCATCAGCAGTCAAATTCATCTGTCCGACCTTAGATCTAGCCTCAGCTACGCCCAAGAAAACACTTTGTTCTTGTTCAGAAACACCCTTTACTGTCTCAACTAAATTTGGAATTAAGTCATATCTTCTTTGATATTGATTCTCAACTTGCGCCCATTGTGTAGCGACTTCTTGATCAACTTTTACAAACGCGTTGTAAGCCTTAAAAAACCAGCCTACGATCCCGAGAATCACTACGAGCACGATAATTAGAATAGTCCATTTCTTCATAAGTTTTTTGTTAAAAATTTTTGGTGAAATTTGAAAATAAAATAGCGGGAAAACTTTACACCAAGCTCCGAGATTTCTCCAGAGCTTTTTTTGCGGAAACGTATCCTGTGTTTACAATTTTCTTATATTCTTTGAATGAAGAATAACTGAATTCATCGAGCGAAGGATGTATCAAAATTACATCGTCTTTTTTTGAAGAAGAATGTCTCTCCGTTCTACTTAAAACTATTGAAAAAGTTTTGGAAAGTAAGTTGAAATAAAGCGCAGTTCTTTTGAGAGGATTCTTAACATTTAAATCCTTTAATGGAAGTACGACAGTATTATTTTTTGGAGTGACTTTTACGGCGATAATTTTGTATCCCTCAGGGACTAAATCGATCGGAAGATTATCCACTAGTCCGCCATCTACAAGCACTCGGTCTTTATAAACAAAAGGAGCAAAAACACCTGGGATAGACATCGATGCCCGCACAGCATCTCTCAAAATCCCTTTTTTGAAAACGATATTTTCTGCAGTGTTTATGTCGCAAGCGTTTATTATCAGTTTAGTCTTGCAGTCTTTAAATTTTTTATTGCCGAAAACTTCCTTTAATCTTTTCTCAATTTTCTTGCCTTTAATAATTCCAAATGAAAAAAAACCGGGATCAGCAAGAAGACTTAATGGAGTTGTTTCCTCTATTATATGTGAAAAACTTTCAACTTCTCCTTTGACGGCATAGTAAGATCCGACAATTGCTCCCATAGAAGTCCCGACTATTAAATCAGGTTTGATGCCAAATTCTTGGAGCGCACGAATGACTCCTACGTGTGCGAACCCGTAAGCACTTCCTCCGCCCAAAACTAAAGCGAGTTTTTGTTTTTTCATATTTGAATGGTGGGCAGGGAAGGATTTGAACCTTCGAAGGCCGGAGCCAACAGATTTACAGTCTGTCCCAGTTGACCACTTTGGTACCTACCCGTGACGATATGCGAAGTGCTATCTGCACTTAAGCTCGCCAATTATATCCAAATCAAGGAGATATGCAAATTTTTATATTGAAAATTGATTAATAATTTCAGCCAACTTAAGGTAGACTAGGCTTGACAATTTTATTAAATAGTATACAATGACTCTCTTGTAATTTTAATCAACAAAAATTATGGGACATAGAATAGAACCGTTAGTGACATATAGAGGAGGGAAGCATGATTTTTCAGAAGGTCTAATACTACAAAGAAGACTCCCCGACTATCATACCGAGGCTCCAAGAGAGGCTGTGCAACACCATGAGTTGCCAGTATTAATGAGAGAAACAAAATTACCGGTATGGGCTACACGTAGAGCTATTGAAAGAAGCGGAATTTCAGTTCAGATGATTGATGCTCCGATGAATGCCGAAGATGCGGAAATATTAAGTGAATTAAATGCAGCCCGAGAATCAGACATAGACAATCATGAGCCAACTCCTGCGGAAATTGAAGAAATAGTTAGGACTGCGGCTACAAGAGCAGCTACAGAAAAAGCAGCAGCAGAAAAGGCATGGCAAGAACGTATGCTGGCAGAAGCTGGATTTGCAGAACATAGTTCAAACGGCAATCGAGTCACGAAACGTTCAGGTCCAGGACGCCCACCATCAGAAAAAACAGCAACAAAAAGGGCCTATGAAGAAGCAAATGTTAAATACGGAGAAAGAGTAGAACAAGTCGCAAGTCCTTGGGGGACATGTTTAGTGCCGCAAAAAATCAGATAGCAAAAACTATCCCGTATCTCTGGCGAAATTTTTTAAATAACAGTGTCTCTGTCGAAATAATAACGTCTTAGATATTTCTGACTGCCATCATAATCACCATATGTAGGAGTGAGAGTGTATTCGAAATATCCTTTATCAAGGTTGTATCCGCCGCAGTCCCAGATGGCCATTCCCTCACCTAAATCTTTATAAAAATTGATACTATCTCCGACGACTTTATAAATAGAAACATACCCTCCCATCATGCCGGTTCCCTGACATGCGTAAAAATATTTTTCGTTATTGCTAAATCCAAAAATTCCAGGAGTAAAAATAGAGAAAATGTTTTTCCCGGCGCTTATTTTATAAATGTACATTGTTTTTTCTGCAGTCCCAAGTATCTCATATGATACATACTTATAATTCTGTAAAAATTTGTAAGACTCGATATGAGTTTCTTCATAAGGAATGGATCTTGTATCATGAGTTACAATAATTTCACTCTCCCCTTTTCTATCCAAATACAAATATTCAATGCCGTCTTTGACAGCAAGCCTCAGGCTCATTTCAGGCACCAACACAGACGAATTTGTCTTCAATTTGCCATCGATTACCTCCATCTTTACCAAGTAAGTTTCCTCGGTTTTATCTTTATTCACCAAATCCACATAGAAGCTATATTTATGATCAGGATTTTCTTCTATATCTCTCACGACGGCCGACGCAGTGTTTACATACCATCCTTGAAAAGTTTTGAAAGTCGTCTTTGTGTCATATTTCATCGCATATGCTTCCTCTAATTTTCCCTCCCCTATTAATGAATAATATTTTTCGATCAATCCAACGTCAGACACCACCTCTATAGGTGTGTTTAATCGTTCTGTTAAGGTTTTTTCACTAGACTCGTAAGTCTCGATTTCGATCTCACGTCCCACGATAATAGGCGCTACGATATCATGATCAGTCGCAACCTTATTATTATCAGTTACAACCTTTGTTTCTGTCGCATCGGTAGAGTCCGAAGTAGAATTTGGGTCAACAGTCAATTTACACCCGGTAGTTAGAGTCAATATAATCAAAATAGCAGTAAAAAATTTTTTCATAAATTATCTTGTTAATTGAACAAACGGGGCAATACTACCTGTCTCCAACAACAGAAACAACACTAAATTGCTATTTAGATATGATTTAAGTATTATTCAAAAGTAAAATTTAAATAACAGAACATGGGAACAACATTTAGTATTTTCGTCTTTTTAGTGTTTTTGATAACAATAATAATCGTAACGACGATAATCTTTTCAATCAAGTTTTCGAGGTTGGAAAATGAAATTACGGAATTAAAAAGGCATCTACCAAAGACCGAGTCTACGGAAGTGGAACAAGATAGCGTCCAAAGTGGGAAAACTATTTCCACTCATGACATCGGAAACGAATTACGAAGAACAGAAGGTCCTGAATATGGACATCGACTCCTAGTGTGGCTTAAAACAGATTGGCTGATGAAACTTGGTGCATTATTTGTTTTATTGGCAATAATTTGGTTTGTAAGATATGCAATTTTAGAAAATTGGATTGGAGAAATGGGAAGAGTTGCAATGGGGCTAGTGATCAGCACTTTGATAATGGCGTTTGGTTTTGTTCAGTTAAACAAACGCAAAATTCCTGCACAAGTATTGATGGCCATAGGTACAGTTGGTGTGTTGGCAACAGTTTATGCCGCGAGAAATTACTACGATATATTCACCCCTGAGATGGCGATGGCAATTATGTGTTTCGTAGTAATAATGGTAACAATAGTGTCGGTGATAAATAACTCGATGTCATTAGCATTCACAGGCATTTTAGGTGGAATGATTGCTCCTATTCTTATTAACAGTAATACAGAAAATTATCTGTTTTTAAATTTCTATATTTTACTTTTGAATTGTGGTGTTTTTACAGTAATGGCTCTGAAAGGATGGAGAATTTTATTGCCATTTGCGGTGATTGTTACAGGAATTTATTCAGTAAACACATTTAATGCAGGAAATCTCGCTCCAGCTGGAACGTGGTTGTTAATGAGTCTTTATTACGCGCTGTTTTTTATCGGAATTTTTGCTGGAGTTTTGTACTCAAAAAATCTTACAAAAGAAGATGCGTTATCTACAGTCATGACGGTTTTGTTAGGTATTTATTGGGTAAATGAATATGTGCCGAAAGAATGGCAAAGCATGGCTATCTCATTAGCAATGATATTTGCGGGGATAGTTACCGTAATAGCCTTGAAATTAAATGCTCCTAAAAAAATTGCATATATCAGTGGGGCCTCTGCAATAGGACTCTTAGGTGCAGCGACCGCATATCAATTAAGCGATCAATCTTTAGTTGTAGCACTGTTAGTAGAAGCGATTGGAATTATAATAATAGTCAGATATATATTAGCCGATATAAAAGCTACACTTGCTACATCTTTAATTCTTTTAATCCCTGTCATTTTATCTATTCCAAGTTTTGATTTATGGCGGAATGATGAAATTGTGGCAAACACATTTGCACTACTCTCTTGTGGAGTAGGATTGCTTGTAGCAGGTATAATAACAAAGAGTTTGACGCATTTAACCGATAAAAAAAATCAGAAAGAGAATATAAGAAATGTGCAAATTGGAGAATTTATAGGATCCACATTATTTGGAATAATACTGGTTTGGAGGTTGATTGAAGCGTTGATTTCTTCCCAAAGTATTGCTCATGGCACAGCGTTGGTTATATATACAGTCAGTGCACTCACCGCATTTTTCATCGGAAGGAGTCAAAATAAAAAAGTATTAAAATTTTCAGGGCTGGCTGTTTTAGCAGGAGTTATATTACGTTTGAGTTTGGTTGAAGCTTGGGATATGTCTTTGACAGCAAGAACAATAACCTTTGTTGTAATAGGCCTTTTGTTAATTACAACAGCATTTTTTCAAAAGAAACAAAATATAATTAATTAAAATTACAAAAAATGATACACAAATCTGTTAAATTGGGCTTTTTATTAGTAACATTGTCGTTAATTTTTAATACAGCTTTTGCAACAACTCAGGAGAGTGATTTTGATGTATTCAAAAGTGTTTATGAAATTAAAACCTCAACGATTCAATTACCAACAGTGATGAAAATAACTCTTCCAAATTTTCAAGATTTTGGAGTAGCGATTATTGAAACTAAAAATGAACAAGTGCAACCAATCGCAAGAATAAAAAAAATAGCAACAAACTCATCAGTAATCACAGTTACAGAGATTTCTCCTGTCAGAGGGGATAAAAATAATTTTGTAGATGGAAATATGAATACTGTTGGAGAATTTGATATGGATGCTGATCTTGGCAATGCATATATAAATTTAAAATATTCAAGTCCGATAAAATCATCGTCATTACATCTAAATTTAGATGACCATGTTGCTTTACCATACTCAGTGGCTATTTATGCAAAAGTAGATGGAGAATGGATAACTGCTTTAGCAAAAACATCAATCTCAGATGCCCGCGTTAATTTTCCGCAAAGAAATTCAGATGAATGGAAAATAGAAATATATTATTCTCAGCCGCTTAAAATTCGCGAGATGAAATTGATTAATGATGCCTATGAAGCAGAAAATATTGTTGAAGAAGTTGTTTGGTTGGCGCGTCCAGGAGAGACTTATAAATTATATGCGGATGCCGCGAAATATATTCCAATACAAACAGGAGAATCAGGAGATTTACTCAAAACCGAAGATGAAATTATCAAGGCAACGCTAGGGCAAAAACAACTAAACGCGACATTCAAAGAGCCGGATGATGATAGTGATGGAATCCCAAATTATCGCGACAATTGTGTCAGCATTAGCAATCCAAAACAGGAAGATATTGATGGAAATAACAAAGGAGATGCATGCGAGGATCGTGATCGTGACCAGGTTGTTGATTCAGTAGATAATTGTTCGGAGTACCCAAATAGGTCACAAATTGACACAGATGGTGATGGTATCGGCGATGCTTGTGATGACACAGAAAGCAGGATTACAGAAAACCTCCCATGGCTTCCGTGGGCAGGTATGGGATTTGCAGCCTTGGTTGTTTTTGGGATTGTCGTGCAAACACTCAGAAAAGACAAAAAATCATAGAACGATCTGGGATCCCCCATTCGGTTTCAAAATGGAGCCGCCTTCCGGAATTGAACCGGAGACCTTTCGCTTACAAGGCGATTGCTCTACCAGCTGAGCTAAGGCGGCTTATGGTCTAACTATAGTGGAAAGGACAATGCTTTTCCCAAGAAAAGCAGGCAAATTCTATTTGAAAGTCAAAACTATGTCAATT
>CAYURU010000008.1:10129-15446 GCA_964447085.1 uncultured Candidatus Peribacteria bacterium
GCTTTTCCCAAGAAAAGCAGGCAAATTCTATTTGAAAGTCAAAACTATGTCAATTTTTTGTTTTTTTAGGTAGAATAAGCGCACTTTAGATTGCAAATATGTTGAACAAAATACAAAGAGAAAATTTACAAAAAATATTCCCATCTATAAGGTTTAACGAGTCTTTAAAAAACCACTGCACTTTTCGCATTGGCGGGCCTGCGGACGCATTTATTGAAATACAAAATATTGATGTGAAAACTACGAAAAGACTTATCAAACTTTTTAAGTTTTTGAATAAATCGAAGATTCCCTATCTCATTTTGGGAGGAGGTTCAAACGTGCTTTTTCACGACAAAGGATTTAGCGGAGTTGTGATAAAAATCACATCGAATAAAATCGAATTTAATAATTTCAAAACTGCGAAATCTCAAGGCGTAGTTGAAGCTGATGCCGGAGCAAATCTTCAATTTTTAATTACAAAAGCAAAAGAAAAAGGATATCAAAACCTATTTCAATTCACAGGGATACCTGGAACTTTCGGAGGCGCCGTTCGTGGCAACGCAGGAGCAAACGGTATTGAAATAAAAGACGTTCTCATCTCGGCAAAAGTTCTCAACACAAAAACCGGCGCCATAAAAACATTCACAAACAAGCAACTCAAATTCACATACAGAAATTCGTACATCAAAAAAAATCCGAACTTTATTGTTCTTAGCGCAAAATTAAGTCTCAAAAAATTCTCAAAAAAAGAATTGGAGGAAAAGAAAGAGTTATTCGCGAAGATCGCGACATATCGCACAGAAACTCAGCCTTGGGGGCTTTCAGCCGGCTCTTTTTTCAAAAATCCAACCCCTTCTCACTCCCCAGTAAAGCATCTTTCCACTTCAAATCACATACATCCGACAAAGTGTCCAACTTCTTCAAACCATCCAACCCTCACGCCGGACCAATTCAAAGCCGGATATCTCATCGATCAATGTGGCCTCAAAGGCGCATGTATAGGAGGTGCGATCATCTCTGAAAAACACGCGAACTTTTTCCAAAATCTCAATGATCCAAAGCATCCCGCAACTCAAAAAGATATCCTGTCGCTCGTCGCAAAAGCGCAAAAAGCCGTATTCAAGAAGTTCAAAATAAGGCTTGAGCCAGAGGTGCAGATCGTTCCGCAAAAGCCAAAACACTCTCGAAAAACCAGAAAATAATTTCAAAATCAGTCAATTAAAACCCCTTAAACAATTGTTTACCTCTAAGAATTTTGATAGACTCTAAGACAGCGAATCAAAAAACTTAACCTATATTTCCTATGATTACAAAAAAATTCGTTAAGCAGGCGCTAATTATGCTCGGCTTAATGGTAGGAGCGATCACAATTTTATCAGTGATCCCAACAGCATCAGCTGCGATTATCGGCTCAGGAGATCTTCCATCTAACCTCGGCGAGGCAACAGGCGGAGAGAGTTCACTTAGAGCAATTATCGTAAAAGTCATCAACTATTTCCTTGGCTTCCTTGGATTGATTGCAGTAATTATGATTATCTACGGAGGTTTCACTTATGTCACAGCTGCAGGTAAACAAGAAGCTGTAGATAGTGCTAAGAAGACAATTCTTTACGCTATCGTTGGTATCGTAATAATCCTATTGTCTTTCGCTATCGTAAATACAATCGTCGGTGTCGCTTCAGAAGGAGGCGGAACAGCGACAACTACTACAACTACCGCACCAGCAACTACTGCAACTCCAGCATTATAAGAGTTTGACTAAAGTTTAGTTTTCAAAAGCCCTGTTTATGTTTAAATGGGGCTTTTTCGTTGCCAATCAGAAATGCCTTTTGTATAATGCTCATAAGAATTACCAATTCAAGTAACATCCATAATATGATTACAAAGAAAACCATTTATCAAGGCCTGACAGTTTTGGGGCTTATGACCCTTGCATTATTGCTGATCACCTCAGTTCCAACAGCGGGCGCAGCTCTTATTTCAGCACAGGATAATCCATCTGAAATTGCTGGAGCAACTGGAGGAGAAGGCAGTATTAGAGCAATAGTTTTGAAGATAGTTAACTATGCGTTGGGATTTTTGGGATTGGTAGCGGTAATTATGGTGATTTTCGGAGGATTTCTTTATGTTACAGCGGCTGGTGCACAAGAGAATATTGATAAAGGAAAGAAGATTCTTATGTACTCAATCATTGGTATCATAATCATCCTATTGTCATTCGCTATCATCAACACAGTTCTTGGTGTTGCATCAGGGGGTGCTGCATCATCTACCACAGGGGCTCTTTAATAGAAAAATTCACAAAATCAAAAGGCCTCAGATTTATCTGGGGCTTTTTTTTGTATCTATTTCACGGCATCTATTCAGCCACTTCTCTTTCGCCGAGTTTAAATTGCCTCCATATTTACAGGAGCTTTTACTCTCACTTCCTCCCCTGTTTTTTCTTTTGCGTCATCATCTTTTACAATAATCGCATCCTTGGTCGTTTCAATGATGTTTTTTACAGGCAGAATTCTGGCGTCATACTGAATAAATCCCAAAATATTTTTTGCTATCTGGATTTTATTTAATTGAACGATTTGTGAGTCAAAATACATATCAACGACTTTCCCAAGCATTTTTCCGCTTTCCGTTACAACTTTTTTCATAAAAAAACTACCAAAATTATTCACTATTTTATCTACTCTTAACACGTCTTCAACAGTGCATAAATCATCAACATCTCTTATCCAAAGACCGTGTTTTATCGCCAAGATATCGTGAGGCGTGATGACGATATTTCGTTTTTCGTCAGCCAAAAAAGCGACTATGCGTCCACTCTCGGGATCGACGATCACATCCTTCACCAAAAACACAGGTCTCATATTTTCGGCCTCAAATACCGGCAGTCCAATTATTTTCGAATAAGCATATTCCATACGCTAAATATACAAAAAAACTTGGCAAAAAGAAATTGCAGTGTAAAATACGCTCGCACAAGTCCTGCATTCTCGAATCTTGATTTGTGCGCTATCGGGGTGTGGCGAAGTTGGCTATCGCGCATGGTTTGGGACCATGAGGCCCTGGGTTCAAGTCCCAGCACCCCGACCATTTAAAATATGAAGATCAATCTAGGCATCATTTCGCTAGGCTGTCCAAAGAACACCGCAGACACGGAAAATGTTCTTTCATTGATAGCCGCAAAAATAAAAAGTTGCGAACTTGTTTCTCCCGAAAACGCAGATATTGTACTTATAAATACTTGCGGGTTTTTGAAAGCCGCTCGTGATGAGGTTTATGAAAATATAGAGGAATTTGCAAACAAAAAAATTGTGATTTTGGGATGTCTTGCAGGTAATTTTACTCGAGAAGATTTGACGAAATTCCCACAAATTTATGCAATATTAACAGAAGCTAATTACAAAAAACTTCCGGAAATTCTTACGCGAATAATGCAAAACAAGAAGTCATACGAGGTTTCAAAAGAGCCAATGAAATTTATAAAAACTTTCGGGAAATCTCTGATCACGCCGAAGTCGTATGCCTATATCAAGATTGCCGAAGGTTGTAATAACAAATGTGCATATTGTTTGATTCCGAAGCTAAAAGGTCAATTTCGCTCACGACCGATGGCCGACATTATTAATGAAGCAAAATCTCTCATAAAAGCAGGTGTAAAAGAATTAATTCTTGTTGCTCAAGATTGTGGAGCTTATGGTAGTGATTTTTCTAAGAAAATTTCTCAACCAAATCTCTCTACCCTTCTTCAAAAATTAGAGAAAATTCCAGGCGATTTTTGGATTAGAGTTCTTTATGTTTATCCTGAACGCATTACGGAAGAATTACTCGAAACATTCGTTTCATCAGACAAAATTTGCCATTATCTCGACATTCCGCTTCAGCACGGAGACGATGAAATTCTTAAGAAAATGAATCGATTTAGTAATACAAAAAAAGTCTTGGAAAAAATTGCAAATCTTCGCGCGAAAGTTCCGGGGATTACATTAAGAACCACATTTATAACAGGTTTCCCAGGCGAAACTTCTCAGCAATTCCAGAATCTTTTGAAATTCATAAAAGCGATAAATTTCGATCACGTAGGTGTATTCGAATATTCCCGCGAGCCGAACACCCAGGCATATGACATGCCAAACCAAATCCCACAGAAAACAAAGCGCACAAGAAAAGAAAAAGCGATGATTCTCCAGCAAAAAATCTCCCTTGCGAACAATGAAAAATTCATTGGTAAAACGATGACCGTTCTTGTCGAAAAACACGATCCTCACGCCGATAAAAACGGCAACAATCTCTATCTCGCCCGTTCACATCGTTTCTCCCCGGAAATCGACGGCGAAATAATCATAAAATCGCCCACTCGCCTCCCATTAAATTCATTCCAAAAAGTGAAGATCACGCAAGCTTCAGAATACGATCTTCGTGGCATTATTAAAACTTAAAGTCATTACAAGCAAAGCTATCTTATATGCCAGCATTGTTTAGTTTGTGCCAGTATCATTAGCCAACTCAGTCGGTGCAATATATCCAGACTCAGGCAGGTCCCACGCCAAGTTCAACAAATAGTCATACACCTTCATCAAAGTTCCGAATTCTCCTGAATATTTCTTTATATTTTGTTTAGAAGTCGGATCAGAAGCAAAGTTTGCATATCCTGTTTTTAAATCAGGGAAAAACTTCTCGAGCTCTCTTGCGGTAGCCAAAGCTTGTCCAGGTTCAAAATCCACTAAATTAAACATTTCCAAAGTGAAAATTTTTCCCAAAAACTTTGTTCTAAATAAATTTCTTACAGCATTTGCGAATCTTTCAGGAGTTTGCATTGCTTTCTCAATATATAAACTCAAGAAGACGGGAGATGTCTCATCTTTAAAACTGTAAACTGCGTTTTCAAAAACTTTTGTATCTTGTTCTGGAGTACTGGAATGCTCCAACCACAAAGAAAACATTTGAGCATTTCTTGGAAGTTTTCTAGCTACGACAGTTCTATAAATTTCTTCACATTTGTCGAAGTCGTCGGCAACCTGTAAAAGCTGTACAAAAGTATGTGGATTCAATACCGTATAGGCTAGTTTTTCGGAAGTTACATTTTGATTTAATAAATCAGACGTTTGATGTTTGTCATCTCCAAATATGTGATTTATTATGGCGTACGTCTCTGCATTCACAGGGACTCCTCTTTTCATCATCTCTTGCAAAATTTTTGCACAAGTTTCTTTTGTAGGTAATTTGCGTCCTTCTTTCAAATGTCCATCTCTATCAAAACAATTCCCAATCCACGCATTACAAGCGGAAAGAGAAAGAGCGGAATCCGCATATGGACCGATTTTATCAAGCTTTTTTA
>CAYURU010000009.1:0-5143 GCA_964447085.1 uncultured Candidatus Peribacteria bacterium
CGAACTTTTTTAACGGTGTGTCCCCTGCTATTCAATCTGTAAATTTCGTCATCCAGGCATTGAACTCCGATCTCAACTTTCGTCACCCCAAGCTCCCTGAAAAACTTTAACTCCTCAGGGTTGACATAATCGGGTCTTGTTTCAATAGACAAACCTACACATCTATGATTCGCCTGCTCATTCACCTCCTGTGCTTCTATTAACGTCTTAGATTTAACTGGTTTAATCTGTAAAACTTTCTGCAATCTGGTCGCATCTGTTGGTAGACTAATCTCTTGTCTACTCCCCCGACCCCTCTTGTCCACTCCCCTAACAGAAGAAAAATCAAAATTAAGTCCATTAAAAACTCCGCGCACAAAATCTCTCTGGTATCTTTTTGGATAAAAATTAAAGGTTCCACCAGATATAATCACTTCGATTTTCGAGGTTTCATGACCTGTTTTTTCAAGACCTTTTAACCTGGCGATCACCTGTCTACTCGGATCAAAATCATTCAAAATCGCCCTCATTACCGCCGGCTCATTAGAAAGATAACTCTTTGGCATATCTTTTTCCTTTGGGCAATAAATACATTTCCCAGGACATTCAAAATCCTTAGTAATCACAGTGATAGAAGCAATACCGGATGTACTACGCACTCCCCTTTTCCTTATCAATTTTTCAAAAGCCAAATTTGGCTCAATATCATCAGTTTCTATCAGGTGATTATAAGCCTTCAAAAGCTCAATACTCGAAAAACTCGAAATCTTATACTTCAAAGAAAATTGATTTTTGAGAGCCTGTAAGTCTTTGCGAGTAAGAATTTCTTTCGTTAACGCTTGTTTAACGAACTCCTCCGCTATATGATCTATTTGCATATAGAAATAGTACCATATGAAGGAGAAAACAAAAAAAGAAATACTCATCTCTGTCAAAAGAACATACAACTCGATCGCAGAAGATTTTTCAAAGACAAGAAAAACAGGCTGGCAAGAATTCGAAGAATTTCTCAACTACATAAATGACAACGATTCAATTATAGATTTGGGATGCGGAAACGGAAGATTCTATCAATTTTTAAAAAACAAAAGAAAAGTTAAATATATAGGAATAGACAACAGCAAAAAACTACTGGAGGAAGCTAAAAAGATCGTCAAAAAAGAAACTACAAAATTAAAAGCCTCCACGTCGAAATTAAAAACATCCAGTTCAAAATTCATTGAGGGAGATTTATTAAAAGTGCCAGCTCAAAACGCGTCTGCAAAAGTCGTAGCCTGTATCGCGGCATTTCATCATCTACCATCAAAAGAGCTTCGCGAAAAATCATTAAAAGAAATGCATCGGGTATTACAAAAAAATGGTAAACTTATCCTGACAGTATGGAATTTACTCGAGCAACCGAAGTACGAAAAAGATGTAACTAAAGCCAAAATCAAATGGCTCACGACACTGGGCAAGTATGAAAAAAGAGGGCTTTCGATCCCTTGGGGAAACGAAAAAATTCCACGTTATTATTACGCATTCAAACAAAAAGAAATCGAGAAACTACTAAAACCACATTTCAAAATTATCGAAAAAAAAGTCGGTAAAAACCTAACTTACATATGCGAAAAACTATAAACATTTTAGGAGTAAACTTTGACATCATTACATCTATCGAAGCCATTTCACGAGTCGATAATTGGCTTTCTACATACAGCGGATCTTTCAATTTCAGGAAACAATACACGATCGTCACTCCAAATCCCGAGATAGTATTGAAAGCAAACAAAGATTTTGAATACATGGAAATTCTCAACAACGCGGACATGAGCATCCCGGACGGAATGGGAATTCTTTGGGCTTCAAAATTCAAAAAGATTAACGAAAATGAAAACAATAAATGGAAACGCTTAAGCAAATTTTTTGTATCACTAGGATTCACTGCGCTCAGTAAAAAATATGCAACCACAGAAATTCCGGAACGAGTAACAGGAGTAGATTTAATGGATAAAATTTGCGCAATGGCCGGAGAACGAGGACACAGCATATTCTTACTTGGCGCCAGCGAAGGAGTCGCCGAAAAAACAGCCGTCAAATTGATAAAAAAATATCCAAAATTACGCGTCGCCGGGGTCTATGCAGGGACGCCAAACGAAGAAGATGAAAATAAAATTGTTGAACTTATAAATTCAAGCAAACCGGAAATTGTATTTGTAGCCTATGGCGCTCCAAAACAAGAATTATGGCTAAGCAGAAATCTTCGTAAACTTGAAACTGTCAGAGTTGGAATGGGAGTCGGTGGATCGTTTGATTTTATCGCTGGAGTACAAAAACGCGCCCCGGAAAAAATACGCAAACTCGGTCTCGAATGGCTATATAGACTCTACAAACAACCTTCACGTATAAAAAGAATTTGGAACGCGGTAATGGTGTTTCCTATAAAGATATTCAAAAGTAAATAGTTAGACCTACTTCTTTTTTTTCTTCTTCATTTCTAACACCTGATTGATATAAGGCGTAATTCTTTCAATAAGATAATTAGCCGCCTTGAGAGGGCTGACTATAGAAGTTTTCACTCTGCTTGAAATGTCTTTTACGTCGTCCAAAACTTTGGAAATATCACGCAAAATGAACATTACATAAAGAAGAGTCATACAAATAAAAATGACAAAAACAATAATTCCAACAGCTCCTGCCATTCTTAAGACGTCTCCTGAAGTTTCAAACATAGGTATGAGGTTAATTGAGGTTTAAATACAGTAATATTATAGCATTTTTCTCACCATTTCGTCCACTATCTTAGGATTTGCTTTACCTTTCATTTCTTTCATAACCAACCCGATCAAAGACCCAATAGCACGATCTTTTCCACCTTTTATATCTGCAACAATCGAAGGATTCGCATCGACAACCATTTTGCAAACTTTTTCAATAGCTCCAACATCACTCACCTGCTCAAGACCTTTTTCTTTTACCAACTCCTCCGGAGATTTACCGGTAACATACATTTCTTCGAATATTTCTCCTTTGGCAACGTTGTTGGAAATCTTCCCGGAAACAACCATTTTCAAAAGTGCGCCCATCATTTCAGGAGTCACTTTTTGTTCACGAACACCAATTAATTCTTCTCTCAAATGCTTCATCAAGATAGTCAAAACAAATGACGCCGACAATTTGGCATCTCCACAAATCTCAACAACTTCCTCGTAATAATCGGACAAATCCTGATCAAGCGTAAGCACGCGAGCATCTTCGTCGTTGAGTGAATAAGTGGTTTCAAATCGCGCTCTTTTCACAGAAGGCAATTCAGGCAAACTCGCCTTATAATCAGCAATTTCTTTGTCCGTAATAATAATTGGCGGAATATCGGGCTCTGGGAAATACCTATAATCGCTCGATCCTTCTTTACTTCTCATAATATAAATCTCCTGCTTGTCGTCATTCCATCCAACAGTCAAATCTTCCGCTTGAGGTTCGCCTGCCTCATAAAATGCAGTTTGGCGAGCAATTTCGGAATCGATCGCGACTTCAAGAGCTTTGAACGAATTTAAATTTTTAATCTCTGAACGATGATTTAAAACTTTTTCTCCTTTCTTCCTGATCGAAACACTGGCATCAAATCTCATCATTCCTTTCTCCATATCAGCTTCACTCGCACCAACATATCTCAAAATCTTCTGAATTTCCTTCGCGTACAATGAAGCCTCCTCGGAAGATCTTATATCAGGATCACTAACTATTTCCATAAGCGGAGCTCCAGCTCTATTGAAATCCACCAAAGTTCCAGCCGGAACGTGAGTCAACTTTCCAGCATCATCCTCAAGGTGCAAACGTGTAATATTAATAATTTTCTTCGTACTTTCGCCACCTTTACCATCTCCAATTTCTATTTCAACTTTCCCGCGAAGCGCAAGAGGCTGATCAAACTGAGAAATTTGAAAACCTTTTGGGGAATCCGGATAGAAATAATTCTTACGATCGAACTTGGAAAATTTCTGAACCTCGCATCCAAGCGCCAAAGAAGCCTTAATCCCCTTCTGCAACGCCTCATTATTCAACACAGGAAGCATTCCGGGAAAACCCATACAAACCGGACAAACATTTACATTTGGAGGCAAACCAAAAGAATCATTACTACACCTGCAAAACATTTTCGTCTTCGTAGAAATATGAGCATGAATCTCAAGTCCTATAACTGCTTCGAATTGTGACATAAAAAACGCTTATAAATTTTCGAGCGCAATTATAACCTTTTTTTCAAGAGCCTTCAAAGAAGAATTATTCTTCAAAACTATATCGGATTTTTTACAAACCGGAGTCAGTCCTAAAACATTATCCAAAATTGCAGTATTAACTCCTCTATCCTTCAAAGTTTTTTTCACACCAGCTAAAGGTCTCTCCACAAATAAAATTTTATCAACTATTTGCCCCAAACCTTTTTCGTCAAAATAAAAAGCTTCAACCGCCACGCGATCACCATCCGAACATTTATCAATAAATTTATGAATCTCATTCATAACAAGCGGATGAATTAAAGCGTTTAGAATCTTCAATTTCTTAGGATCACCAAAAACAACGCGCGCCAATTTCCTTCTGTTAACATCACCCTTTTTCGTAATAAATTCCTCCCCAAAAAAATCTGCAATCCTTCTCTGGCCTTCACGCCCTTCAGCATATAATTCGTGAACGATTTTATCAGCATCGAGAACTTTCCATCCAAATTTACGCAAAATATTAAGAATCTCCGACTTGCCGGAAGCCGTCTTGCCACACACGCCCAAAACAAAAACTTTTTTCTTGCTCAAAATATAAAAATTAAGACCTTTTTTTCTTTACAATATTGGAATACCCACCATTTTCCTTCACATGAGTCGCTATCATATCTGCCAACATTCCCTTCAAAGCTTCATGATCGGAATACATTTTATCTTTTACAAATTCAGTCTGATAATCCATTATTTTTTTATTCACAAGACCTGGATTTGGAGCATCGTATAGGTTGATGTGAATACCGGATCCCATCTTATCTATAACTATATTCCCGTAATTCATAAGAGTCGGCAAAACACCTTTGATTTCAAAAGAAATACCATCTATCGTGTGATACTCAATTTTTTTGGAAGAATTATCGAAAAGTCCTTTTCTTTCGACATCGATGACACCCTCATTCGTAAGTAAAAGA